>CAVHGQ010000135.1:0-4318 GCA_963635335.1 Candidatus Melainabacteria bacterium
TGCTCGTATACAGATAGGTGGCCATGCTGCTGGGCAGGTATTCGAGGGACGAAGAGAGATTGTAGCGGTCGTACCCCGACTCGCTCAGGCCAGCGCTGCCGAAGCTACCGAGGCCGACCGTCGTCTTGCCGGTGGCGGAAAGGTCGCCATACGTGTCATTGCCCTTGGCCGTAAGCGAGAGCTGGTAATCGTTGCTGCCCGACCCGGTATAGTCGCCGGTCAAAACGGTGGGCACGGTCAGCTGGACATTGCTCAAGCCCTTGGTGCCACCATCAACGATGGCCACATCGTAGGACGTTGCGATATAGGAGGTGCTTGAAGACTGCGAGCCATCGAGCACGCCGTTGAAGGTGACCTTGAACGCGGCCCCTGTTTCGTCGTCTTTAAGGGTAACTACGCCGTAGCCATCGGCATCGACGCTGGCCATAGAGGAATCGGCGGTGATGCTGTGCTCGCCGGTTGCGTCGGTGCAGCTAATAGCGAAGTAGTTCTTGTTGATGCCGTAGCTATTGAAGACGTTGGGGCTGCTGGAGTCTGCCCACGTGCTCGTGTCGATCCAAACGCCCTGGTTGCTGTCGGACGCCTTCACCGTGAAGGTGCCGTAGTCGAATTCGTCGCCGGCGGTTGATTCGTCCTTCACCGTCTTGGTCAACGTGGAGGTGATGGCGTAAACGACGGCTCCCCTTCGAGAACCGTCCACACTAGCGCTGTAGCTTGCACCGGGCGCGGGGGCAGGGTCGTCTGCGACCTTGAAGCTCAGTTTGCCGCCGGGCGCATAGGTGATATCCAGGTTGGAGCCGCCCTTCACCGCACCGCTCAGCGTGGTTTCGAACTGGTACTCGCCGGAAACATCGACGCGGCCCACCACGTCGGAAAAGACGATGTGCAGCTCGTATTTGGAAGCGGCCGTGGGCTCGGCTTTGGTGTAGATACCGCCCGTGGCCTTCACGTTGCCAGAGTTGAAGAACGAGATGGGGGTTTCGGGATCGATGAGGTCTTTGCCGTCGAGGCTCTTCGGCGAGGGAACCAGCTCGGCGGGAAGGTCCATGGCGTAGACGGCGCCTTCCTGGATGCCGTTGCTGCCATCGTTCTCGACGATCTCGGCCATGCGGAAGTTGACGTAGATGGTGGCGCCCTTTTCGACGCCCACGCCCTTGCCGCCTTCAGAGGTTGGCTTGTACTTTTCGTCCACCTCGCGATTGGGGTCGTTGGTGGCAATAACCTTGCCGTCGGCGTCGCGCAGGGTGGTGTACATGGCGTCGTTGCCGTCCGCGTCCTTCGCGATAACGTCGGAAAGTTTGCCCGTGGCCACGGAGGCATCGGGCGATGCGTCGTTGGTTGCGGCTAGCGGAGCAGCACCGTCACCGCCGCTCGACGAGGCGTCCGTTGAAGTTGCCAGCACCTGGGAGGGCAACGCCGCGAACAGAGCCGCCGCAAGCGCAAGCCCCATGATCTTGCCCAGATTCCTCTTTTTCACTATTCCCCACCCCAGTTCTTAACCCGCCGCAAACACGATTCGCGCCCGCAGCGAAGCTTCAACTTATAGTTGATTCAACTTTTTATTGATGATAGCAAAGAGCCGAAGGAGTGGGTGCAGGTCATAAGGCAAAAAAGGACAAACGGCCAACGGTTGAAGCACCCGGATGGGCAAAGCAGGTTTTCTGGGGCAAAGAAGAGAGCCAAATCGCAATTCGGTGACGAGGGGCAGGGGAGCTCGTTTACGGCGGGCTAATAACCCTTGTTGATAGGGCCGCCTGCTAACTTGTTGAACGTCAGAACGAGTTTTTCTGATGATGCCGGCAATGGACTATCGGATCGCCGATCTTCCCTATCAGTATCACCGCAGTTCAGAGAGATTTTTCCAACAGTACGCAAAGTAAAAATCGCTCAAATCCCCAACAAAGCGCAAAGTACGAGCCGAGCGAACATAGACGCTTTGGCGCAGGCCGCCGCCCACACAAACGCCACTCTACAGCAGGTACGCCATGTATAGCGGAAGGCGCAGCAGGTCGCCTTCTGCGCTCATCGGCTTCGGGTGCAGGATATAGCGCGTTCCCACCCGCGTCTTGAACTTGCCCTTGAACTTCTCGAGCGACCTTGTGCCGTAGCGCTTGGTCGACTTCACCTCGATGGGGGAAACGCGCAGGCGCCCGGCCGCGTCGTCGTACCCGGCCGTTATGAGGAAGTCGATTTCCATGGTGTTGGAACTGTCCTCGCGATCGCGCCTTGAGTAGAAATACAGCTTGTGCCCGTTCGCGACCAACTGCTGGGCAACGACGTTCTCGGTGAACATCCCCTCGTTTATCTCGAGCTTGCCCAGCAGGATATCCCGGTAAACCTCGTGCGGCGTCTCACTGCCGTCGGAGAAGAGCTGGGAGACAAGCAGGCCTGTGTCGGCCATGTAGCACTTGAACGCCCCCTCGTTGGCCGTCGCCGCAAGCCCCACCGACGGGTCATCAACGCCGAGGCACGTCGCGCTGATGCAGGCATCGGACAACCAGAAGAACGCGTCCGCGTAATCACGACCGCGGGCATTGCGATCAAGGGCGGAAAGGATGAACTTCTTCTCGTGGCGAGCCAGCTGCCCAGGCAGCGTCGAGAAGACGCGGCGTATGCGCAGCGCGTCCGATCCGCCGAACTTCTCGATGTCCTCACTATAGAGCGCAAGGATGTCGCGCTTCACCTTGTCGACCTTGCCGAAGTCCTTATGGGTCAGATATGCTTCGACGGCCTGTGGCATCCCCCCGACGAGCATGTACTCGCGGAACAGCCGCTCCGCCTTCCGATGGAGCGCGTCGGGGAGTGGTTTCCCGCCGTCATAGGAGTCCCTGATCAACGTCGCAAGGGGTTCCTCGCCAGCCGCCCAAAGGAACTCCTCGAAGTTCAGCGGGTTAAGGCGAAGCGCGGTTTCCTCGGACGGGATGACAATGCTCTGGACGTTGCGGCGAATGGAGATAAGGGATCCCGTCTCCAGGCAGTCGTACCTGCCGTCTTCCACGAGCTGCTTGATGAACTCGCGGGCCGGCGGGAAACGCTGAACCTCGTCGAACACAATCAGGGAATTGCGGCGCGGTAGGGCAACGCCCGTATAAGCCTGAAGGTACATGAAGAAAGAATCCACGTCGGACCGATACTCGGAGAACAGCTGCTTCAGGTCGTCCGATGCCTTCGAGAAGTCGATGACTAGGTGAGCGTCGTATTCGTTCTCGGCGAAGGATTTCGCCAGCGTGCTCTTGCCGACTCGGCGCGCGCCTTCCAAAAGAAGAGCCCGACTGCCGTTGGTTTCGTTCTTCCATCGAAGAAGGTTGTCGTATGCGCAACGCCTGAACATATGAACTCCTTATCGCAATTTGCTGTCTAACAGCATAGATTCACGAATGGCACGATCTATTCTAGCTGATTCATACACGGATGGCACGGTTTAAGTGGCTGAGTTTATACACGAATGGCACAATATCAATACCGTGATCGCTGGAAAAGCAAGAAGAACGGGAATTCCAGACAGAACGATACGCAACCGTCGGACGGCCCAACGTCCGTCGGCACAATTCCTATATTCCGAAGATACGAGTGAACAGCGAGCCCCGGCGCTTCCTCTCAAGCTGCTTTGCCAGCTGCTGGGAAACCGCGTTCTCGTAGCCGCGAAAGTGGACCGCGGTTATCTCGCTGCGCTTGATCAGCGTGATGTCCTCGCTGCCCGGGTCTGCCCCTTCGGGCCAAGCGCAGATACCGTAATCGTAATGCTCGTTGCGATATGTGCCCGAGTGCTGAAAGATCATTGCCTTCTGCTTGCCGTTGCGCTCCGTGGATACAACCGAGCCGAGGGGCAAGATCTCGTCTGGAGCGAAAGGAGCATCTCCGATCGTGCAGGGAAGTTCGCCGTAGGCATGGGCCATCGGCTCCGCCCCTTGCGCGAGGGGGCACGTCAGGCCATCGAGCCCAAGCGCTTCGCCATAGAGCCTATCCGTCTCCCTTTTGGAGGCATCGTCGACGGCACCCAGGAATTCGATTTCGACAATCGCGCTTTCATTGCAGCTGAGGAACAACTCGCGGGATCCGTCCTTGAAATTCAAGTAGCCCAGCGGCCAAGGCGTCACCGTGTAGTCGTTGCACCTTGGACCGTCTTTCTCCCTGGGGTAGTACCCAGTCACCATCAGCCGAAATTGCTCCCATCCCGGCCTGGTTTTCCCCTTAATGATCGTACCCAGCGGCAGCAAATGAAGCATCGGCATAGTCGGGTTCCTTCCCTGTCCTTCCTATCTTCCGAAGATGCGGGAGAGCAGCGAGCCGCGGCGCTTCTTCTTGAGCCGCCGCTCCA
>CAVHGQ010000136.1:0-4237 GCA_963635335.1 Candidatus Melainabacteria bacterium
GACGGCTGGACGTTCCTGGGCTGGTACCTGGAGGGCGGCGAGCGCTACAGCTTCGACAGCGCGGTGACCGCTGACGTAACCCTCTACGCCCACTGGGCAAAGAGCGGCGAGCCCGCGCAGGCATTCACGGTGGTGTTCGACACCGACGGCGGCTCCGCAGTGGCAGCCCAGACGGTGCCCCAGGGCAAGTGCGCCCAGCGCCCCGCCGCCGACCCGACCAAGGAAGGCTTCGATTTCTCCGGCTGGTACGCCGACAAGGAGCTGACCAAGGAGTTCGACTTCGGTGCGCCCATCACTGAGAGCACCATCGTTTACGCGAAGTGGACCGAATCTCAGGGTGGCGGCTCCGGCCAGGGCGACGGCCAGGGCGGCTCCGGCCAAGGCCAGGCAACGGGCGGCGCGGACGGCTCCGCCGCTGATTCGGCCGTCCCCGCCACCAGCGACGCCATCCCGGTGTTCGCCGTGGCTGCGGTGGTCGTGGTTGCGATCGCTGCCGTGGTCGTGGCCATCGTGGCCCTGCGCCGCCGCAAGAACTAGCGTTTAGGTAGCGGCAGTGCCTGGCGGCGATAGCACCTAGGGAGCCAGGCAGCTCCCCGCAACCCCAACGGCCCGCGACGATTCCCCGTCGCGGGCCGTTCTGCGTCTTGGGGCGTTCAGCCCATCCACCTCAGCCCCGAATCTTTGCCATCGCACATTCCCCATGACGTTGAGCCGCCTTCATCAACCTTCCGTTTACGCGTGCGGCGGGGCGGTGCGTTATGCTGTTTCCATTGGAAATCAAGGTAAGGGGCCCCTTATGCAGAAGAAGACAGCCTGGAGCAGCGCGCCCGCCCTTTTGGCCGCGCTCTGCGCCTTCGCGCTTGCGGCAACGTTGTGCGCGCTGGTGCATCCGGCGAAGGCCATGGCGGATGACGCAATTGCGCACTCCACCGACGCGTCGGGCAAGTACACGGAGTATACCCGTGTCAGCGATGCACTGAACGCCGCCTACGATGGCGCCACCATCGTCATGGACACCGACTGGGATTTGGGCTCTAACAGCCTGGACATCACCGAGAAAAAGGCGGCGACCATCGACCTCAACGGCTACAGGATCACCAGCTCAAACACGCGCATGACAGTCATCGTTCGTGAGCGCGCGACCCTCACGCTCACCTCGAGCGCGAAGGCCAGCCCAACCTACTACAATGGTTACTCTAGGAATGATCCGAGCGACATCAAGAGCGGATGGGGCTGGAACCAACTCAGCGTTTCGACGGGCGGCCTGATCACCAACAACACGGGCGAGGGCTGCGGCTTCAGCTTGCAGTCCGAGGCCACCCTGAACCTTGACAACGTCGCGGTTGCGGGTTGCGGCGGCGGCATCTTCGCAGATGAGCGCTCCAAGGTCAATCTGACCAACGCCTCGGTCTGCAACAACAAGGCGAATTGGAAGGCGAATGGGCACGATTCCAATGACGGCGGTGGCATATTCCTCAGAGAGACTACGGCGATCACCATGCGCCACTCGCACATCGACGACAACTATAGCGAGAATCACGGCGGCGGCGTCTACATGAGCCAGGGTACGAGTATCACGATGTCGGGCGACTCCACGGTAAGCGGCAACACCGCGGCCACCGGCGGGGCTGTCTATATCAATGACTACGAAAATGGCGCCAGGATCGAGTCCACCGATTCGAGCTCCGTCTTTGCCCGGAATTTCGCCTTCTGCAATAGCATGACCACCTCCAGTGGGGATAAATCGGGCGGTGCCATCCACATCGGCGAAAGCGGAAACTCGATATATTGCCTGATCGCGGGCATTACCGTGAAGGACAACTACTCTGCCTTCGACGCCGGCGGCATCCAGGTGGACCACAACGGCACCACGATCCGCGGTTGCAAGATAACCGGCAACACCTGTGAGTACGAGGGCGGCGGCGTCAACATCTATGGCGACGGCATTACCCTGGACGGCTGTACTGTTACGGGGAACGCTTGCGACCTTTCCAGCAAGAACTACGAGGGCGGCGGCGTCTTCGTGGGCAGCAACTACGATGTCAACCTTTCCAATGTCTGCGTGATCAAGGGCAACACCCGCGGCAAGGACTCCACCATCGCCGACGACGTGATGCTGCGCGAAAGCGCCTTCGCCAAGGCCTACATCAAGGGCTATCTTGACCAGGGATCTTCCGTGGGCGTGCGCACCGGCACCACGGGCGACCGCCGCATTGCCAAGAACTTCTCGTGCACCACCAAAAACGGCCTGTTCATGGATTTGTCGGATTCCTACTACGTAAGCTACGGAAACGACGAGGGCGGCGATGCCTGGCAGCGCCACGCCACCAAGGACTTCACGCTCACGGTGAACGGCTCCTCCGAGAAGTACAGGTCGGGCACTTCCGTTGTTGCCACTGCGCCGAACGCTTCGTCGGGCAAGCGCTTCTGGCGCTGGGATGCCAACAAGTCCACGGGTCTTAGCCCTGTGACCGACTACATTACCAGCAAGACCAAATACAATCAGTCGCTGGCGTTCGCGATGCCGCAGAACGACGTGTCCCTCACGGCTTCCTACGCCGACACCGTGAAGAGCGGTAAGATCACCGTCGCGGCGCCTGAAGCTGGCAAGAGCCTGCCTGCGATGGCCATACTCACCCGCACCGACGGCGGCGCGGGCGGAAGCGCGGGCCTTGTCTACGTAAGCTGGTACGAAGTGGCGGACAACGGCACGGCGGTTGCTGCCGCCGGCAAGGCCAAGGCGGGCACGACCTACCATATGGTTCTTGCCGCGCAGCAGTCTGTCGAAAACGGCGTTTTCCTCGACGACGGGCTTTCGAAGGACAGCGTTTCCGTTGTGCTCCATGGCTCGGACGGCGATAAGACCGTGGACGTGGCCTCTGCCGAGCTTGCCTCTTCCACCGGCCAGTTCGTTATGACGACTGCCGACTTCAAGACCGACGGGCAGAAGGTAGACCCGGCCTCCGAATCGGGAACGCTTACCGTTCAGCAGTGGAACGTGGGACTTCCGGACGGCACGAGCGAAACCGGCGAGGCTAGCGTGCAGGCCGTGGCTGCCCTGGCGGACAGCGATGAAGCCACCCCCATCTCCATCGGCAGTGTCACCATCTCCTACGACAAGGAGTCCGACGAAGTCTCCATCGCCGCACCCTATGTGAAGGGCTACAACTTCTGCAACTGGGAAGGCGTTCAGCCCAGCTGGAAATCCGACGACTCTGAGGGCGTTGTCAAGATCCCTGCTGCAGACCTGGCGGGTGTCGATGAACTGAATGCGACCTACACCCCAACCGTGACCGAGCTCACTGTTGACCTGGATGTGCCGGTTGCCGGCGGCGACCTGCTTGGCGGGTGCAAGAAACTCGTAGCGACTTGCTCCAATAGCGCCAAACTGGACTTCGTCGACGAGCTCGATCCAGAGGACGACTACTTCAAGGTTACTTGGTCGCCCGCCGACGGAACGGCCGTCAACTCCACGGCTTACTCCGCGCTCATCGAGCTGTGCGATGCCCCCGAGGGTCTTGAGGGCGTCGATAACGTTGTTGCCGCGGGCGCTGTTGTGAACTGCAACAACGGCGCGAAGGCCTCTTCGGCCAGCTTCGTGGTGGTGAACGAAAAGATCTGCCTGGCCGTCACGTTCCCCGCAACTGCCGACGATCCCGACAAGGGGGACGACGAGCCGGACGATGATAAGTCCGACGACGAGCCGGACGATGGCAGTGAGACCGATGGTTCCGGCGAGCCCGAGGCAACCACGACGGACAATGGCGGCGGCGACAACGGCAACACCGCAACCGACGTGAAGTCCACTTCCGCAAAGACCGGCGATTCCATCCCGGCGCCTGTTGTGGCAGGTACGGCTGTCATCGCAGCCATCGCCGCAGCGGCAGCCGGCGCAACCGCCCTGCGCCGCCGCAGGAGCTAGCGCTTAGGCGGCAGCGGTGCCCAGCCCGCGCCCGGCAGCTTCTAGCAGCAAACCAACGGCCCGCGACGATTCCCCGTCGCGGGTCGTTTTGCGTTCCAGGACGTTCGGCCCACCCGCTAGCCCGTCAACTCGCCACCCACCCGTCGTGGGCTGTTTTGTGCTCTGGGAAGACGCTCTCTCGAGTGCGAAGGCCGCTTTTCGCGGTGATTTTCTTCGATAATTGCAAATCGGGCAAAATTACCCCTTGCGCAGAGGGCGGGGGTGGGGTACATTAACTCTCGCACTGTTTGCTGCACATGCGGGTGTGGCGGAATT
>CAVHGQ010000137.1:0-4234 GCA_963635335.1 Candidatus Melainabacteria bacterium
AGCTTTCCCGCAAGGGGTTGATATGCGCGCGGCTATTCGACGAGCCGGAGCTTCTGCGCAATATCAACCCCGCGGAAGCGCTGAGGAAGCAGCTGCTCAGCCCCTGGCGCGCTTGCGCGAGCGGGCGTACGCGAAGCCCGCAACGGCAAGCATTGCGCCCGCGAGGGCGGCGAAGGCCAGCGGGTTCGCAGCGTCACCGGTCTTGGCGGCGCTGGAGCTGCCAGCATTCGAAGTGCCCTTCTCTTCGTTAGGCGAGCCGGGGGTTTCGGAATCGGGCTTTTCCTTCTCGTGGTCTTCATCTTGGATCGTGTTGGTTACCGAGACGTACCACGTGCCATCTTCGCCGAGCCAAACATCGCTGACATTCGCGTCGTAGCCTTCCACGGCGTCCTCAACCACGGAGTAAGTTCCGCCCGCGATGGGCAGGTCCTTCCAGGTGTAAGACCAGCCGTTGGCCTCGTTCAGCACGACGGTTGCGTCTTCTCCCTGAAGCGCCACGCCGTTCTGGCACAGGTGCACGGTTACGCTGGCCGGGCGCTTGCCGGCGGCGTTGTCGTTGTCGTCCCACTGCTTGCTTACGGTAAGGCTGCGCTTGGTGGAGTTGTCGAAGCGCACGGTGGTGGCATCTTCGGGCGTGGTAACAACACCGGAAACCAGGTACTTGCCGTCCTCCTGGTTCTTGGCAACCATCACCTTCACCACATATTCGGTGGAATCGTAGGCAAAGCTGCCCTCGCCGGCCACCTCGGTAATGCGGTAGTAGTAAGTGCCCTCGCGCGGCTTGGACTGGTAGACGATCTTGTCGAAGGTTGCCACGCCTTCCCCATCGTTGGTTACCTGGGAAGAATAGCCGCCTTCAACCTCTTCGCCGTTCTCGTTTATCTGAACGCACTTGAAGGTGAACGCGCCCTGGTACTCGGCGCCCGCCTGGACGCCGTCAACGTACTTCAGCGCGTACGGCGTGAACGTGGGAACCTCGGCGGAAACGATGCTGCCCCACTGGGCAATGGCGTCGGCGCCAGGCTCTTCAACCTTGTCCTTGTTGATGACGTTGCCATCCACGACCAGCTCGGCCGTGTTGCTCACGGAGTCGAGCGATGCGGCAAGCTCGGTGGGCGCAACGATGCGCACGTTGTGGTGGGCCTGCGGGTTCTTCAGGGTAACGGTAAGCAGGTTCGACTCATCGACGGCCACCTCGTATTCGCTGGCCGGAAGCTCGTCGCCCTGCACCAGCTTGCCGCCCGCCAGCTTCAGGTCGTACACCTTCACCGAAGAGGTGTCGGCCTTAAGGGCGATGTTCAGCTGGTCGCGCACGGCAACGCTTTGGAGCTTGGCAAGCTCATCGGCCGTGAAGGAGCTTTCCAGGTACACATCGAACGTCCAGTCGATGATCGGGTTGCCGTTGGCCGCCTTCTTGTCGGAGAGAACGCCCGACTTGGCTATCTGCTTCTGAACGGAAACCTCGCCCTTGGAAGAGGCCGCGGCGGTGTTGCCGTCCTGACAGCCGGCGTTGAGGGCGTTCGCGAGCGTTACCGTTTCCTCCTCGGTGCCGCCGTTGGCAAGGAAGGCATCGCGATCGACGGACACGTCGTAGGTTACGGTGACGGTAGCGCCCGCCTGAAGCTCGTCGAAGGTGAGCTTCCAGTCGGCGATGCCCGGCGTGTTGAGCGAAAGCTTGTCTCCGTTGGCGCAGGTCAGCGAAACGCCAGCGACCTTGCCATCCAGAACGTCCTGAGCCGTGAAGCTTTGCGATGCGCCGGCGGAGTCGGCAACGGTCACATCGAAGGACGAAAGCTCAAGCGCGCTCAGCGTTGCAGCCCGCTGTGCCTCGTCGGTGCCCTCAACGGCATCGACCTTGTCTTGCAGGTAGAAGTTCGTGCGATCCACCTCGCCGGTGGCGGCAGTGGCCACAAAGCGGGTGGTGGCCATATCGCTGCCGGGGTGGCCCTCGTTCGTCTTGGAAGCGGTTATGGGAACATCGGGCGTGAACGTCTGCTTGCCGCTGGAAGAAACCTTAAGGCTGCCCACGGTAAGGGCCGCGGCGTTTTCCAACGTGTACTCGGGCGCGCCCTCTTCGAAGGTTACGCCGGCATCGGAAAGCGCCTTGGCGTAGGCCTGCTTGTCGAGCTTCGTTTTGTAGGTGACCTTGATGTCCTTGTCGTCGGCCACAGGCTTGAAGCCGTCGGTGTTGGAAAGCTCGACCGAAAGCTCGCTGCCGTTGGCGGCAACCGAGATGTTGCCCGCAGTCCAGCCAGCCTTGCCGGCAGCCTCGGTAAGGGCGCTGTTTTCCCAGATCAGCGTTCCGCCGTAGGTCACCTTCACCTCGTCGATGGAGGTTGCCTTCTGCGCGGCGGCGGCCACTGCCTCGCTATCTGCGGTGGCAGTGAACTTGTCGGAAATGCTCAGCTTGCCGTTGCCAGCCACCGTGCCCGTATTGGCGTTGATGGTCCAGCTGGCCGTGCCCGCAGAAGCATCGGCGCCGCTGGCTTCCTTGCTGATGGTGGAACTTGCCACCTCTACCTTGCCGGCCGAAGCGTCGGCATTCTGGCCACGGCCATTGCTTACGGAATTGGTAACCGACCAAGCGCAGGTCTTGGTGGTGCCAACAAAGGTGCCGTCATCGTTGAGCAGGCCTTCACTGATGGCTTCCTTCAGGAAGGCATCGCGGTCGAACACCATGTCGTAGGTGCTTACCAGGTACTTGTCCAGGCCAAGGTCGGTGGCGCTGATGTCGAAGCCCGGGCCCGTTACCTTGTTCACGCCGTCTTCGTCCAGCCCGGCCGTAGGCTCCAGGTACTTCAGCGAAAGCTGATGGCCGTCCTTACTGGCGCTCTGGTCGCTCGAAATGGTGCCGTCGATCTGCCACAGCAGGTCGTCCTGGCTCAGGCTGGAAGCATCGGCGGGCTTGGAATCGGCCAGGTAGAGCTTCAGGTTGGCCACCGTTGTGTACTTGCCGATGAGCTGGTCGATCTTAACAAGGTACTCCTGCTTCTGGGCTTCGGTGAGGTCTTCGCGCTCGCTCAGCAGCGAGACGTCGATGGACTGGGCAACGGCATCGTGCACGGTGCGGTCGACCGAGCCCTTGCCCTGGGTGCCCGTCCAATCCCAGAACATCCAGGATGTGACATCGGAATCGGCGCCCTGTTTCTGGGCTTCCTTCAACAGAACGTCCTTCGCAAGGTACGTGGCCTCCACGTCGGCATCGGGCCAAACGCGGAGCATCTTGGTGTCCTTGTCTATCTCGCCGCCGGCAAGGGAGATGCCGTCATCCACCATCTGCAGGTTCTGCTCGCCCATTTCCACTACGTCACCGCCGGCAAGCAGCGCCGCGGCATCATCGGATGCGGCATCCACAGAGGTAGTGATCGAGTCGCCCGCCGTGCCATAGGGGCGCTCGGCCACGGCGCCGTTGGCGATCTTCAGCGCGCCGCCGTCGTAGTACTCGCTGTTGCGGAAGTTGCTTGCGCCGTCCACATCCAGGTCGAGGTTGTAGGTGAAGGTGAACAGGGTGCCCGCCGCAACCGACGACCCATCAGCACGCTTCAGCTGACCGCAGTAGAGCGCGCCCGCGTGGGAGCCCTCGCCAAATTTGAGCGTGGAGCCTTCCCAATCGGAGCCGGTGAACGCGCCATTTTCGTAGATGGCGTACTTGGAGCCCGAAGCCTCGGTGACCTCGATCTTCAAGTCCTTGACGTTCATGCTGCCAACAAGGGCCTTGATGGCAGCATCGCCGTCGTCTTCCTTATAAGAGGTTCCTTCCTTGCTTGCACCTTCGCCATCAATCACTTCTACGTTCGAGAACCCGCTGATGTAGTCCTGGAAGTTCACGTACTCCGCGTCCGTCAGGCCTACCTGGGTGCTCAGCGTGTAGGAGCCCGTGGTGCCGCCCGTGGTCTCGTCGCGCTTAACGCCTGGCGAGGACTTCGCGATGGAAAGGGAAGCGGTTATCCAGTTGGAGATTTCCTTGGAAACCGGCTTGGTGCCACTCGACTTCCAAGCACCGAAGCCCGCACCGTTGCCGAGCGTCACGTTGTAGAGCTGGGTCAGCGCATCGATTTCGCTGGTCTTGCCCGTAGCCGCATTCGCATCGTCGTACAGGCTCTGCACGTCGGTCTGGGTTTTGTAGGTGATGTTGCTCACTTTCGTGCCGTGCACGAAGCCGCGGTATTCGACCACCAAGGAATTCGATTTGAAGTTTGAATTCGTGACAAGGGCGCCCACTTTGTCGTTGGTC
>CAVHGQ010000138.1:0-4134 GCA_963635335.1 Candidatus Melainabacteria bacterium
CCTTCTTCCAGAAGCAGGTGGTAGCTGCAGCGGTAATGGTTACGCCGCGCTCCTGTTCCTGAACCATCCAGTCCATGGTGGCAGCGCCATCGTGAACCTCACCGATCTTGTGCGTCTTGCCCGTGTAGTACAGGATGCGCTCGGTAGTGGTGGTCTTACCGGCATCGATGTGGGCCATGATGCCGATGTTGCGGGTATGCTCAAGCGAAGTCTTAGCCATGACTATCCCCTACCAACGATAGTGCGAGAATGCACGGTTGGATTCGGCCATCTTGTACAGGTCTTCGCGCTTCTTGATGGATGCGCCGGTGTTCTCGGCTGCGTCCATGATCTCTGCGGCGAGGCGCTCGCGCATGGTGTTCTCCTTGCGCTTGCGGGAGAAGTCCACCATCCAGCGGATAGCCAGGGTGGTTGCACGGCGGGAGTTGACCTCCATGGGAACCTGATAGGTTGCGCCACCGACGCGCTTGGGCTTTACCTCAAGCGTGGGGCGGATGTTGTCCATTGCCTTCTTGAATACGGTAAGGGCGTCCTCACCGGTCTTCTCGGCAACGATGTCGAAAGCACCGTAGACGATGCCCTCGGCGGTAGATTTCTTACCGTCAAGCAACACCTTGTTGATCAGCTGCGTGACCAAGCGGTTGTTGTACTTAGCGTCCGGCTGCGTTTCGCGGCGGACTGCTGCTGCACGACGCGGCATATATCTTCCTTTCGGTAAAAGCGACTGATTAATCGCGAGGGTTACTTAGTTCTTGGGCTTCTTGGCGCCATAGCGGCTGCGGGCCTGACGGCGGCTGTCTACAGCAGCGCAGTCGAGTGCAGCGCGGATGATCTTGTAGCGGACACCAGGAAGGTCCTTAACACGACCGCCGCGGATGAGCACCATGGAGTGCTCCTGGAGGTTGTGGCCCTCGCCGGGGATGTATGCGGTAACTTCCATGCCGTTAACGAGACGGACACGAGCTACCTTACGAAGTGCCGAGTTCGGCTTCTTCGGGGTGGTGGTGTACACGCGGGTGCAAACGCCACGCTTCTGCGGGTTGCCCTTGAGCGCCGGGGTCTTCTGCTTATCGACCTGCTTGGCGCGGCCCTTGCGGACCAACTGATTGATAGTAGGCAAAGCTTCAGCTCCTTTTCTTTACTATCACTTACTTACACTTGCTTTCTGTGCGTTCTGCAGATACGCACGCGAAAACACACGCTTCCGGGGGAAACGCGAATTAGGACTTTATCACCCGGTATAGGGCGTGTCAAACGCCACGCATCCGGGTGTATCCATAGCTTCACATTCTGTTTCCGCAGATGAATATGGGTAAATTGGCGTACTGAGCACCGCCGCGCGCCTTCGTTTCAAACTTTTTTCTGCCTGCATTCGGACCGCTTTCAGGCTTCGATAGAGCCGCCCTTCTCCCCTTCCGGAGCATAATGACAGGCCGCTAGGCGAAGGTTAGCGGCAATTGCTTACTTAGAGCGCTTTCTTTGTTTCGAACGTGTAAACTACGGGGTATCGCAGCAACGCACCGGCGAGCGCGCGCATCATCTGTTCATGGTCGCGCGTTTACTTATATATAGGTACGGTGCGAGGGCAAAACAGAAAGAAGGGGAACATGAAGAACAGCGTTGCCACATTCCAGAAGATGAAGGATGAAGGCACCAAGATCTCTATGTTGACTGCCTACGATTACTCAACCGCCAAGCTCGTCGACGAAGCGGAGGTGAATTCCATCCTCGTGGGCGATTCGCTGGGCATGGTGATGCTCGGTTACGAGGACACGCTTTCCGTGACCATGGAAGACATGATCCACCACACCGCCGCCGTTTCGCGCGGCGCGAAGAACGCCCTGGTTATCGCCGACATGCCGTTCATGAGCTACGAGCCTTCCGTCGAGCTTGCGGTTAAGAACGCCGGCCGCCTTATGAAGGAAGGCCGCGCCAATGCGGTGAAACTTGAGGGCGGCGTACGCGTTGCCGAGCAGATCAAGGCCATCACCACTGCAGGGATCCCGGTGTGCGCACACATCGGCCTTACCCCGCAGTCGGTGAACGCCTTCGGCGGCTTCAAGGTGCAGGGCAAAACCGAGGAAGGCGCCCAGCAGATGATCGACGACGCACTGGCCATCCAGGAAGCTGGGGCATTCGCCGTGGTTCTGGAATGCGTGCCCGCGAAGCTTGCGGCCCTTATCTCCGAAAAGCTCACCATCCCCACCATCGGCATCGGCGCCGGCGCCGGGTGCGATGGCCAGGTTCTGGTGTACCAGGACATGCTGGCGCTGTTCAGCGACTTCAAGCCCAAGTTCGTGAAGCACTTCGGCAACATCGGCCCGCAGATGACCGCGGCGTTCAAGGCCTACGACGAAGAGGTGAAGGCCGGCACCTTCCCCGCCGAAGAGCACACCTTCAAGATCGACGAGGAAACGCTCAGCAAATTGTATTAGCCCTGAACATGGCGCTTCTCACGAGCGTAACAAAATAGTTGTATCCTTTAGCCGGCACAAACAGTGCCGGCTATTCAATATCAAAGGGAGTTTTCGATGAAGATCATCACTACTGTGGCCGAGATGAAGGCTCAGGTTGCCGAGTGGAAGGCGCAGGGCCTTACCATCGGCCTTACCCCTACCATGGGCGCTCTGCACGAAGGGCACATGTCGCTGATGGAGCGCGCCGTTTCCGAGTGCGATCGCGTGGTTACCAGCGTGTTCGTTAACCCCATCCAATTCGGGCCCAACGAGGACTACGACAGCTACCCGCGCGACCTCGAGCGCGACGCCGCCATCGCCGAAAGCAAGGGCGTGGATGTGGTGTTCCATCCCGAGCCCGAGGAAATGTACCCCAAGAACTACAACACCTACGTGGTTATGGAAACGCTGACCGACAGCCTGTGTGGCGCAAAGCGCCCAGGGCACTTCCGCGGCGTATGCACCGTGGTGAACAAGCTCTTCAACATCGTTCAGCCCGACAAGGCCTTCTTCGGCCAGAAGGATGCCCAGCAGCTGGCCATCATCAAGCGCATGGTTGCCGACCTGAACATGAACGTGAAGGTGTTCGGCTGCCCCATCGTGCGCGAGGAAGACGGTCTGGCGAAGAGCTCCCGCAACACCTACCTCTCCGCCGAGGAGCGCAAGGCGGCGCTGTGCCTTTCCCGTTCCATCTTCAAAGCACAGGAGCTTATCGAAGGTGGCGAGCGCAACGCCGACGTGGTGCGCAGCGCGGTTCGCCAGATCATCGAGGCCGAGCCCATGGCCCGCATCGACTACGTTGAAGCCGTGGACCTGGGCGACATGCAGCCGGTAGACGCCTTCGGCGAATCGGGCTTGGTGGCCATCGCCGTTTACATCGGCGAAACGCGCCTTATCGACAACTACTTGTTTGATTTTGCCGAATAGCCTTGCACACGGCTTGCTCGTGCGCGAAAATACGTCAGGTTATACAGAAACACGTATAGCCCATATGCAGTTACATCATTCGAGGGAAGATCATTCGAAGGAAAGGCTGGTTCTATCCCCATGCTGCTCAACGTTCTGAAGGGCAAAATCCATCGAGCAACGGTTACCCAGGCCGAGCTGGATTACATCGGCTCCATCACCATCGACTCCGATTTGATGGAAGCGGCTGGCATCCAGGAATACGAGCTGGTTACCATTTCCGACTGCAACAACGGCAACCGTCTGGAAACCTACGTTATCGCAGGCGAAGCAGGCAGCGGCGTTATCTGCCTGAACGGTGCGGCCGCGCACCTGGTTACCGTGGGCGATAAGGTCATCATCATGAACTACTGCCAGATGACGCCGGAAGAATTCGCCGACCCGGCCCATGCCCCGCACGTAGTGTTCGTGGACGACGACAACAAGATCAGCCGCCTTACCCGCTACGAGAAGCACGGCAAGCTGGAAGACCTGAAGTAGGTTTTCGCTTACAACCGAAGCAGAAAAGGGCCGGGCACCCATGTGGTGCCCGGCCCTTGTTTTGCGGCCTATTCACGAACCTCTGCAACGACCAGGCTGTCTAAGCCTCCCCAATCACCTTCGTATCCGGAGAGCAATGAATAGCTCTTGCTGGACTTCAGGCCATAGGCGTATTGAACCTCGACCTCGAACAATGCCCCTTGATGCTCCCTTAGGCAGGCAACCTCGAAAT
>CAVHGQ010000139.1:0-4126 GCA_963635335.1 Candidatus Melainabacteria bacterium
ACCTGGAGGTTTGGCTGCCTTCCTACAACGCCTACAAGGAAATCTCCTCCTGCTCTAACTGTGAGGACTTCCAGGCCCGCCGCGCCAATATCAAGTACCGCGACCCTGCCAACTTCAAGGGCACGCGCCTGGTGCACACCCTCAACGGCTCCGGCCTGGCAGTGGGCCGCACCATGGCCGCCGTCATGGAGAACTACCAGCAGGCCGACGGCTCCATCAAGGTGCCCGAGGTACTGGTTCCCTACATGGGCGGCGTAGAGGTTATCCGCTAGCCTGGCAGGCCAGCGCGCAAACGGATGGCGAGAAAACCAACAAGCAAGCGCCCCTCGGTTGCGGGGCATAAGGTAAAGGTATCCAACGAGCCGGCAGTGGCCGCACCAGCTTCCCCCGCGGAAGCCGGCGGCGCTGCCGGCTTTCCTTCCGATGGGGAAGGGGCCGTTGGCAAGGTGGCCTCTTCGGTGGAGCAGGGACAGGCAGCTGCTGTAGGCGCGGCATCGGGCGAAGGCGCATCGAGCAAGGCCGCGGCCGCCCCGCGGTCGCAGAGGCCGCAAGCGCAGCAGCCGGGTTCCGCTTCGGCAGCGCCGGGTTCTGCGGAGGCGGGCGCAGTTGGGGCGGGAGCTTCGGCTGAGCAAGGCTCGCCGGCAAAGCCGTCTGTTTCGACTGGCGAAGGTGCTGCGGGTGAAGCCTCGGTAGCCAAGCCCTCGGCTTCTTCTGGGGCAAGCGCATCGGGCAAACCGTCGGTGCCGAAGAGCCGCGTTGTTCAGGCGAAGGAAGCCTCCAGCATCGAGCATAGCGAGGTCTCCAGCAAAACCGGCACTCCTCGTATGTCCAAAAAGGCCGGTAAGAGCCGCGTTTCCCGCAAGGTCGTCATCGCCATCGCAGCTGTGCTGGCGGCTATCGCCATCGCTACAGCGGTGCTGGCGTGGAACCAGTGGCTGCGCTACGACGATGCGGCCGACATCCAGGGAACCTGGCGGGTGGAAGGCAGCACGGCAACGTTCACCATCACCGATTCCGAGATCCAGCTGACCAGCGAAGTCTCGTATCCGTACACGCTCGACACCTTCGGCAAGACCATCAGCTTCAGCTTCGGCAACTACGAGGGCGGCGGCAGCTACGTGTTCTCGCCCGAGCGCGATGTGCTCACCATCACCGAAAACGAGTCGGATGCCGAAGGCGGCACCGCCACCACCACCCTGGTGAAGCAGTGAGACAAGCTGGGCTAGCGGCCGAAGGCCCCCTCACCATCGAGCGCGTGCGGGTGCGCCCTGGGCGCATCGAGCTTGCGGTGCGGGTTGCCAGCCAGCGCTATGTGCACACAACACCCCAGCTCATCGAGCATTGCTTGCAACAGGTGCCTACCTTGGGGATGCACGCGTGCCGCAACGGGGTAGGCCCCACGTTCGCCGCCGTGATGCGCAGCACCTCGGTCCCGCACCTGCTGGAGCACCTGGTCATCGATGCCCAAACCCGAGCAGCGCACGATGCGTCGCGCGTGTTCGCCGGCACCACGCAATGGAGTGCCGACGACTCCCTGCTGGCAAACGTGTCGGTCTCGTACGAAGACGACCTGGCAGCCCTGCGTGCCGTCAAGGAAAGCTTGGCGTTCTTGAATGCGGCACTGGTAGAGGTGCTGGGCTGAAGCGCTGGCCCGGGTGAGCCCTGCGCCGAGTGGCAAAGTGTTGCCCAGCCTTGCACCCTGTCGAAGCGCCCATCCGAACCCCGCTCCCGCCGCTGGTTTTGCCCCGAAGGTTTCGGGCGCCTGGCCGTTCTTTTAAGATAAGGACAGCAAAACGAATCCGAGCTTTGGAGGGGATGGCAATGAAGGTTGCGGTTTTGGTGGGCGGCGCATCGTCCGAGCGCGAGGTTTCCGTGGCAAGCGGAAAGTGCGCCTGCGAGGCGCTGGAACAGGCCGAGCACACCGTGGTGGTGCTCGAAGCCGACAACGACCTGGCGGCGAACCTGCGCGTCGAGCACCCCGATGCGTGCGTGGTGGCCATTCCCGGCAAGGCGGGGGAAGACGGAACCGTGCAGGGCTTGCTGGAGTTCCTGGGCATTCCCCATGTGGGGTCTTCGGCGGACGTGTGCCGCATCGTGGCCGATAAGAGCCTACTTGCTGCGCATATGCAGGCGTGCTGCGAGTTCTCGGGCGAGCAGACGGTGGCGGCGTGGCCGCAGGGCTTCTGCTTCGCGAAGGCGGCGTTCGACGAGCTGGGCGCCATGGCGGTTATGGACTTGTGCGCTGAGCGCATCCCCGGCGGCTATCCCTTGGCGGTGAAGCCCGCGTGCGGGGGACTGGCGTACGGCGTGCACAAGGTTTCCTCTAAGGACGAGCTGCCCGATGCTCTGCGCGACGCCTTCACCTTCGACAGTCAGGTGATCGTGCAGCAGTGGGTGGAAGGTGTGGAGCTTTCCGTTTCCGTGCTCGGCTCGGGCTGGGATGCCTATGCTCTTCCGCCGGTGGAGATCGTCCCGCGCAAGGGGCTGTACCTTACCAGCGCCCGCTTCGATTCCAATGCGGTGGAATGCCACGCGCCGGTGCGCATAGAATCGCTTTCGCAGGACGAGGCAACGGCGCAGGCCATCCGCGCCGAGATCGAGCGGGCGGCGCTCGAGGTGTACCGCGCGTTCGGTATGGAAGGCTACGGGCGCGTGGACCTGATCTGGGACGGTGCCCAGGCGCAGATCCTGGAAGTGGGCGTCGCCCCCAACCTGGCCGAGCATTCGCTGTTCGGCGAAGCGTGCGCCGCCGCCGGCCTCACCATCCCCGCCGTTCTGGACCGCCTGGTAGAGGGCTAGGGGAAGCGGGCCGAACGTTTCCGATTCCGGCTGCCGCCAAGCGGGCTGTTTCCCTTGATGGCGCGCCGATGAACGTGCAACCCCAGCGACCTGCGGGCGAAAATAGCCTGCAGGTCGTTTTTTGTCCGCGCTATACTCTTGCTATCCCAATCGATGAAAGAAGGGCACTTCGTGCAAGATCTACCCAACGGCTTCACTGGCTTTGCCGGCAAGCACAAGGACTCCACCGCCAACTACCAGTACTCGCGCTCCATCGAGGAAAGCGAGGCTTCGAAGGCTGCCTTCACGGAAGAGGAAGTGCAGGCCATCGACGAGCGCAACCGTCGTTGGTCGTGGATCGAGGTAGACCGAAGCGCCATCCAGTACAACGTGATGCAGACGAAGAAGCAGCTCGAGAGCGGCTGCCGCCTGCTTGCCGTGGTGAAGGCCGACGCGTACGGCCACGGCGCCTACGAGGTTGCCAAGGCCGCTACCAGCGCCGGCGCCAGCTACCTGGGCGTCGCCACGGTAAACGAGGGCATCGAGCTGCGCAAGGCCGGCATGCACGAGCCCCTTATGATGCTGGGCGAGCCGCCGGCCGAAGCGGTGCCGCTGCTGCTGTTCTACAACATCATGCCCGCCATCTACACGCCCGAGTTCGCCATCGCCTATGCCGAATGTGCCGATGCCCATGGGATGGAGGCGCCGTACCACCTGGCCATCAATTCCGGCATGAACCGCATCGGCGTCCGCCACGACGAGGTGGTGGAGTTCCTGCATCAGGTGAGCTTCCATCGTGCCCTGAAGCTGGAAGGCTGCTTTACGCACTTCGCCACGGCCGACTCCGTGGAAACGCTTGATTTCCAGATCCAGATCAAGCGCTTCGTGGAGGCAATGCGCGCCATCGAGGCTGCGGGCTACAACCCGGGCATCGTGCACTGCGACAACTCTGCGGCAACGTACCGCTTCCCGAAGACGCACTTCGACATGGTGCGCCTGGGCATTTCCATGTACGGCTATCAGGCTGCCGCCGACACGTACAAGCTGGTGGACCTGCGCCCGGCCATGAGCGTACACGCGCGCATCACCAACGTCATCACCCCGCCCATGAGCGAGGGCGTGAGCTACGGCATGAACTACCGCAGCCCCGGCAGTGTGAAGATCTGCACGGTTCCGCTGGGTTACGCCGACGGCCTTATCCGCCTGTGCTCGGGCAAGATCGACTTCGCCTACAAGGATCGCGCAGTGCGCCAGGTAGGCAACATCTGCATGGACCAGTGCATGTTCGAGGTTGACCTGCGCTCGCGCGTGAACGCCCCCATGCTGAACCCGCAAATCGGCGACGAGG
>CAVHGQ010000140.1:0-4121 GCA_963635335.1 Candidatus Melainabacteria bacterium
CCGCAAGAAGCTTTCCGCCTCGGTAGACGAAGCGGACGGCGTGTTCACCATCACCGTTGGTTGATGGAGATACCTGCCCGCAATGGGACTGCCGCTTGCCGGCGGCGCCCTGTTGCGGGTGCGGCGAATGCCCTGGTTCCCTGCCGAGGCATTCGCCTTTGCTTGAATCGAGCCGGCCAAAGTCACCTCTTAGCCCGAGGGTTTGCTGGAAGGCCGGTTTGAGGAAACGTTCACCTCTATTGAAAAGCAAGGGGCACCGACCGAAGGCCGCTGCGGCCCTGGGTGGTGCCTCCCGAACGAAGGGAGAGAGCAATGGCCGACAATCATGAGATGTGGAAGAGCCTTGGCATGGACCTGGAGACGCACGATCAGCTGTGCGCGGTGCTGCCGAGCGCTTTCGGCGACGTGTACCTGAGTCAGGAAAACCGTCCCGAGGCTATGGCGTTCTACGATTACGTGGTGTCCGATATCCACGGTATCCGTCCTGCCGAGCTTATTGAGCTGCAGAAGAAGGGCGGCAAGGTATTCGGCACGTTCTGCGTGTACGTGCCCGACGAGGTTGTTATCGCCTGCGGCGGTGCGGTAACGGGCCTGTGCGGTGGTTCCCAATTCTGGGTGCCGGAGGGCGAAAAGGTCCTGCCTTCCGACACGTGCCCGCTGGTGAAGGCATCGCTTGGCGCCCATTTCGGCAAGACGTGCCCGTATTTCAGCGTTGCCGATATGTACGTGGGCGAAACCACCTGCGACGCCAAGAAGAAGGCCTATGAGATCCTGGGCGCCGACAAGAAAACCTACGTCATGGACATGCCCCAGATGAAGCGCGAGAAGGACGTCCAGAAGTGGACGGGCGAGATCGCCGACTTCGCCCATGAGGTAGAGGAGTTCACCGGCAACAAGCTCACTCCCGAAAACCTTGCGCACGCCATCCAAGTCGTGAACGCCAAGCGCCGCGCCCTGGCTCGCGTCTTCGCGGCGACGAAGACCAAGGATTGCATCCCGATCTCGGGCAAGGATCGCCTGCTCATGACGCAGATCGCGTTCTTCGACGATCCCGAGCGCTGCGCCCAGAAGGCCAACGAGCTGGCAGACGAGCTTGAGCAGCGCGTTGCCGATGGGGTAAGCGTGTTCCCGGCGGGAACGAAGCGCATCCTTATCACCGGCACGCCCATGGCCATCCCCAATTGGAAGCTGCATCATCTTATCGAGACCAGCGGCGCTGCCGTGGTGTGCGAGGAGATGTGCACTGGCACGCGTTACTTCGAACATCTGGTCGACGAGACGCAGACCACGTTGGAGGGCCAGTTCCAGGCGATTTCCGAGCGTTACATGCTGAACAACTGCGCCTGCTTCACCCCCAACCCCGGCCGCATCGAGGACATCATCCGCCTTGCCCACGAGTACCAGGTCGATGGCGTTATCGATGCCAACCTGAAGTTCTGCACCACGTACAACGTGGAGAAGAGCTCGGTTGCCGCCGCGCTCGAGGCGGAGGGCATTCCCTGCCTTGGCCTTGAAACCGACTACACCGACAACGATGCGGAGCAGCTGCGCACGCGCATCCAGGCATTCGTCGAGATGCTTGGCTAAACGGCGATCTTGCCGGGTGGGGCAATGTCCCTGCCCGGCAAGGGCCTTTTTCGGACGAAGGGTTCGGCATGTTGGGAATAGGAATAGACATTGGCTCCACCGCAACGAAGGTGGCTGCGATAGACGGGTCGGGGGCGTTGGTGGGAACCTGGATGTACCCCACCGGCTTCAGCAGCGTCGAGGCGGCCCGTGCTGCGCAGGAGCTGCTTCGGAAGGAGGGCTTGCTGGGCCCCGATTGCACCATCATCGCAACGGGGTATGGGCGCAATGCCGTTTCCTATGCCAACAAGGCGGTTACCGAGATCACCTGCCATGCCAAGGGCGCCGTGCGCCTATTCGGGCGCGATGGCGTGGTGATCGATGTGGGCGGGCAGGACACGAAGGTCATCTGGCTTGCCAACGGGCAGGTTAAGAAGTTCCTTATGAACGATAAATGCGCTGCCGGCACGGGGCGTTTCCTGGAGGTTATGGCCGACAGGCTTACGGTCGACCAGGTAGAGCTTGAGCGCTTGGCCCGCGCCGGCAAGCCCACCGCCATATCGAGCATGTGCACCGTGTTTGCCGAAAGCGAGGTTATCTCGCTTATCGGGCGAGGGGAGTCGCGTGAGAACATCGCCCGCGGAGTTGTCGATTCAGTGGTAGGCCGCGTTGCCGCCATGGCCTCGAACGCAGCGGGCCAGCCCACGTTCCTTACGGGCGGCTTGTGCGCCAACTCGTTCGTGGTGGAGCGTCTTTCCGACGTTTTGGGCACGACGGTTGTAACGGCGCCGGAGGCCCGCTTCGCAGGGGCCATCGGCGCTGCCTGCATCGGGGCGGGTGCTTGACGATGCCGGCGAAGGACGCATGCTATGTGCTGGTGCGAACGAGCACCGAGGCATTCGATCTGTATGAGCGTATTCGTGCAGCGGGTGTGCCTGCGCGCGTTGCCCCTGCTCCCCACGGTATGCAGGCCTGCTGCGGCACGTCGGTCATGCTGGACCCCGAAGACGTTGATCGGGCGCGTGAGGTTATCGAGGCGGCGCCGTATCCCATCGAGCGGATCGTTAGGGTTGCCGGTGCCATCGACCCTTCGCGGGACCGGTTTTGCTGAGGTTCGAGGCGTGCGTCGTCTGCGGCGCATGCGGCTAACTTTCCCCACAGACCCATTTTGGTGGGGTGTTTGCGTTCCGTTTGCGGGTATGCGCGCCTGCTGCGCCAGGCATTGGATTAAGGTTTTCTGCATGATCATAGTTGCGTTCCATACCACGGCCGATGCGTTCGGCTTCGAAGAGGCGGCGAAGCGCATGGGCCTTCCTGGGCGCTTGGGCACCATCCCGCGCACCATTTCGGCTGGCTGCGGTTTTGCGTGGCTTGCGCCGGCGGAAACCCGTAGCCGCATAGAGGGATTCCTGGCCGAACAGCACCTGGAGTGCGAAGGGGTGTACGAGCAGTGAGGATCTTGAACATCACGGCACAGAAGCCCGACAGCACGGGAAGCGGCGTGTACCTTGCCGAAATGGTTCGTTGCGAGGTTCAGGCGGGCCACGCTGCGGCGGTTGTCTGCGGCATCGCCCCGGGCGACCCCTTGCCGTTTCCCGAAGGTGTTTGCGCGTACCCCGTTTACTTCGAAACCGACGAGGTGCCGTTTCCGGTATGCGGTATGTCCGACGAGATGCCCTACCGCGCAACGCGCTATCGCGACATGGATAAGCAGATGGTGGCGCAGTTCCGCGCGGCGTTCGCGAAGCGCATCCGGCGCGCCGTCGATGAGTTCAATCCCGATGTGGTGGTATGCCATCACCTGTACCTGCTTACCGCCTTGGTGCGCAGCCTTGTTCCCGGCATTCCGGTGTTCGGCGTGTGCCATTCCACCGATCTTCGCCAGATGCGCTCACATGGCCTTGAGCGGGACGAGATCATCCGCAACATCTGCGAGCTTGACGGCATCTTCGCCCTGCATGGCGAGCAACGTGCCGAGATCATTGCGCTTTACGGCTGCGATCCGAACAAGGTGCGGGTTCTGGGAACCGGCTACAACTCCGTGGTGTTCACCATGCCTGGCCAGCGGCTCGCGGAACGTGACGAGCTGCCCCTCCTGTACGTGGGGAAGATCTGGGAGAAGAAGGGCGTTGGGTGCCTGCTTGATGCGCTCGACCAGGTTCGCGTTCCCGGGAAGAGCATCCATCTGCGCTTGGTGGGCGGCCACAACGACGCCGCCGAGTACGAGCGCTTCCAGAAGCAGGCCGAAGCCTGCGCGGCGAAGGTCGAGTTCATGGGGCGCTTGGGTACCGAAGCGTTGGTGGAAGCCTACCAGCAGGCCGCGGTATTCGTGTTGCCGTCGTTTTTCGAGGGGTTGCCCCTGGTGGTGGTCGAGGCACTGGCCTGCGGTTGCCGAGTGGTGGTAAGCGACTTGCCCGGTATCCGTCCCTGGTTGGAGGGCCACGTGCCCGATGCGCCGGTGGTGTTTGTGCAGCCGCCCCGTATGCGCACGGCCGACGACCCGTTCCCGGACGATCTGCCCGCATTCTCCGAGCGCATTGCCCGTGGCATCGAGC
>CAVHGQ010000141.1:0-4078 GCA_963635335.1 Candidatus Melainabacteria bacterium
CATATGAAAAACCGCAGTTAACCTGGGCATACGCATGTAGAAATAGAGAGTTAGCCTTGGATTTCGCTGTCAAAAAACCGTGAAACGCGCTTTATTATAGGAACGGAAGCAAACCCGTTCTAAAGGAGGACGTTATGAATCCCGGAATTTTCGTAGGCGCAGGCTTTCTGCTGGGCACCCTTGGCGTAAAGGCTCTTAAGAGCGAGCCCGCCCATAAGGCCGCCGTGTACACCATCGCCCAGGGCCTGAAGGCTAAGGAAAGCGCCGAGACCCTCGTCGACGAGGCAAAGGCCGAGTTCGACGACATCCTGGCAGAAGCCGGCTACAGCAAGGAAGAGGAAGCAGAGGAAGAGGCCGCCAAGGAGCTGGCCGAGGCTCAGGACGCAGAGGGTAAGTAGACCGAATGCGTTTCGCGATCAAACATGAGGTTCCCGGACGCATCCGGTTCAACCTGCTGGGCAAGGTGCCCGAGCATGATGCGATCGCACTCGAGGAAACGTTCCTTGCGCTTCCCTGCGTAACCAAGTGCGTCGCCTATCCCAAGGCCGGCGCACTTGCTGTTTTCTTCGAGGCAGACAGCCGTGCCGGGTTGGCGCAAGCACGCGCAACCGTGGTAACCAAGCTGCAGGAGCTTACCTATGAAGAGGTTGCCGCCTGGCAGCCCGAGAACTCCCTGGCGCTTGCCCCGCGCCCGCGCCACCTGTTCACGCAGATCGCCAACATGTTCGTGTTCCGCGCCATGCGCCGCTTGTTCCTTCCGGCGCCGCTTCGCGCGGCCTGGGCCGTTTTCAGCGCGCTGCCGTTCTGGAAGGCCGCGTTCGATTCGCTTCGCCATGGGCGCCTTGACGTGCCGGTGCTCGACGGCGCCGCCATCGCCATGGGCTTCATCCAGGGCAAACCGGCAACGGCGGGCAGCACTATCTACCTGCTGAAGATCGGCGAGGTCCTGGAAGACTACACCCAGCGCCGCAGCGAGAGCAGCCTAGTGCGCTCCCTGCTGGACATCCCCAGCACCGCAACGCTGGTGGAAGGCGACGTTGAGCGCGAGGTGGAGGTAACCGAGCTTTCCAAGGGCGACACCATCGTGGTGCGCCTGGGCAGCCAGATCCCCGCAGATGGCGAGGTTATCAGCGGCGAGGCGGGCGTGAACCAGAGCTCGCTTACCGGCGAGCCGCTGGCCATCGTTCGCAAGGCGGGCGACACCGTGTATGCCGGCACCGCCGTGGAGGAAGGCGAGATCTTCATCCGCGTGGCGGGCAACCCCGAGGAAAGCAAACTGCGCTCCATCGTTTCCATGGTGAAGCAGTCCGAGGCGCTGAAGAGCTCCGACCAGAAGCACATCGAGGCCATGGCCGACAAGCTGGTGCCGTGGAACTTCCTTTTGGCCGGCATCGTGGCGCTCACCACGCGCAACCTTACCAAGACGGCGGCAGCGCTGATGGTGGACTACTCCTGCGCTTTGCGCCTTTCGGGCAGCATCGCCGTTATGGCGGCCCAAAGCGAAAGCGCAAAGCGCGGATTCACTGTGAAGGGATCGCGCTACTTCGACCACATGGCGGAAGCCGACGTGATCGTGTTCGACAAAACGGGCACGCTTACCCAGGCAACGCCTTCCGTACGCGAAGTGGCTAGCTACAACGCCACACCCGAAGACGAGGTTCTTCGCCTGGCGGCCTGCCTGGAAGAGCACTTCCCCCACCCCGTAGCTCGCGCTGTGGTGAACGAGGCGCTGAAGCAGGGGCTCGAGCACCGCGAGCGCCATGCGGAAGTGGAGTACGTGGTGGCGCACGGCATCGCCTCCAGCATCGACGGCAAGCGCTGCGTTATCGGCTCCGAGCACTTCGTGCTGGAAGACGAATGCGTGCCCATCAGCTCCGAAGAGCTCGATGCCATCCACAACAAGGCCATGGGCACCTCGCCCTTGTTCCTTGCGGTGGACGGCACGCTGTGGGGCGTCCTGTACATCGAGGACCCGCTGAAGGAAAACGTGGCCGAAGTGGTGCAGGAGCTGCGCGAAGAGGGCTTCAAGCGCGTGATCATGCTCACCGGCGACAACGAGCGCGCCGCAAAGCGCATCGCCGCGAAGACGGGTATCACCGAGTTCAAGGCCGAGCTTCTGCCGGAAGACAAGCACACCATCGTCAAGCAGCTGCAAGACGAAGGCTACCGCGTGGTTATGGTGGGCGATGGCGTGAACGACTCGCCCGCACTGGCCGCTGCGCACGTGAGCATCGCCATGAGCGCCGGCAGCGCCGTGGCGCGCGAAGCCGCGGACATATCGCTAGTGTCGGACAACCTGCATTCCCTGGTGGAGCTTCGCCAGCTTTCCCGCATCCTGGAAAAGCGCATGCGGCAGGGCTACCGTGTCACCATCGGCTGGAACACCTTGCTTCTGGCGCTGGGGATCGGCGGCATCATCACCCCGCAGGCATCCTCGTTCCTGCACAACTCGGGCACCGTGGGCATTTCCGCCTACAATTCCCGAGCCTTCCTGCCCAAAGCCGAAGAGGAATAAGCCGAAAGCTTCCGAGCCTCAAGCAACCACACGAAGCGCCCCCCTCCCACAAGAGGCGGGGCGCTCTTTTCGTAAAGAAGATTTAACACTCGCGCCGCTCAAGGGCGTACTAGAATACCTGCCCGTTGCACACGAAAGAACGATGCCGCACTGCGCTGCGACCACCGGTCCCCAGCGCAAAGGTTTGCCGCGGCACATACAGGCACACAGCCGGGATAGCCCGGCCAATGCTGCGAACAACGGAAAGACGAGGCAGAAGCAGATGGCGAACAACTCTGCACAGGAAGCTTTGGCGATGCCGGAAGGCACCAGCCCCGAAACGCAAGCGCCCATCAAGCGCAACTCGACCACCGAGGTGCTGGTTGCCTCGATGATAGGCACGGCCATCGAGTTCTACGACAACTACTGCTACTCCATCGCCGCCGCCAGCTACTTCGGCTTCATCTTCTTCACCGATGTGGCCAAAAGCGATCCGGTGCTGGCCACGCTGCTGGCATTCGTCACCTTTTCCGTAAGCTTCCTGGCGCGCCCCTTCGGCAGCCTTCTGTTCGGCCACTTCGGCGACCGGCTTGGACGCAAGAAAACCCTGGTGGCAGCCTTGCTGCTTATGGGCATCGCCACGTTTTTCGTGGGCCTGCTGCCCGGCTACGACGCGATCGGCCCTCTTTCCGTGGTGCTGCTGTGCGTGTGCCGCGCCTGCCAAGGCCTGGGTCTTGCCGGCGAATGGTCGGGCGCTGCGCTTGTGGCAACGGAAAACGCGCCGGCCAACAAACGCGCGCTGTTCGGCAGCTTCCCCAACCTGGGCGCGCCCATCGGCTTCTTCTGCGCATACGGCGTGAACCTGCTGCTGGACATGGCGCTTCCGCAAGAGCAGATGCTTAGCTGGGGCTGGCGCATCCCGTTCCTGCTTTCCTGCCTGCTCATCATCGTGGGACTGATCGTGCGCCTGCGCATGACCGAAACGCCCGTGTTCCAGAAAGCAGTGGCAGAAAAGCGCACCACGAAAACCCCGCTGCGCGACCTGTGCCACCACTGGCGCCGCGTGGTGCTGGGCACCTGCATCATGTCCATCACCTACACGCTTTTCTACGTGCTGGGCACCTGGTCGCTCTCCTACGGCGTTGCCACGCTGGGCTGGGCGCAGCACGAGTACTTGGGGATGCAGCTGGTGTCGGTGTTCTTCTTCGCCACGTTCGTGCTGGTAGGCAGCCTTTCTGCCGACAAGCACGGCCGCAAGCCGCTGCTTTTGGTGGGCAATGCCTGCACGCTGGTGTTCTCGCTGGCGGCGCCGTACCTGCTGGCCGCCAACACCATGGCCTCAATCATGGTGTTCCTGTGCGTGGGCTTCTGCTGCATGGGCACGATCTTCGGACCGTGCGGCAGTTACCTGCCCGAGCTCTTCCCCGCCAAGGTGCGCTATTCCGGCGCGGGCCTGAGCTACAACCTGGCAGCCATCGCCGGCG
Organism: Candidatus Melainabacteria bacterium; assembly: GCA_963635335.1. Classification (GTDB taxonomy): domain Bacteria; phylum Actinomycetota; class Coriobacteriia; order Coriobacteriales; family Eggerthellaceae; genus Anaerotardibacter. The sequence continues at coordinate 3,979 of CAVHGQ010000141.1, forward strand.
GAGCCTTCGCCCCCACCATCGCTTCGGCGCTGGTGATGAACTTCGGCATCCAGGCGCTCGGCTGGTACATGGGCGGCATGGCGGCGCTGGCGCTTGTGGC
>CAVHGQ010000142.1:0-4076 GCA_963635335.1 Candidatus Melainabacteria bacterium
CCACGGGAACGATGTTGCCCTTGCAGAACAGGATGTCGCATGCCTGATGCACGGGATAGGTGAGCAACAGGCCCGTAAGGGCATGGCCGGAAGCTTCCTGCTCGGACTTCACCGTGGGGTTGCGAAGCAGTTCCGCCTCGGAAACCAGAGAAAGGAACGGCAGCATAAGCTGGTTCAGGGCAGGCACGGCCGAGTGGGTGAAGATGATCGTTTTCTCGGGGTCTATGCCACAGGCCAGGTAATCGATGACCATGTTGCGAACGTTGTCCTGGATGTTATCGGTGGTGTCGCGGTCGGTGATGACCTGGTAATCGGCGATAACGATACGGGTGGTGATTCCCTTGTTCTGCAAGGCAACACGTTCGCGAATGGTTCCGAAATAATGGCCCAGATGCAAACGCCCCGTGGGACGATCGCCGGTAAGCATGGTGTACTTGCCGGGATTCACCTCAATGTCGGCGCGGATCTCTTCGCTGCGCTTAAGGCTTGCCTCAAAACTGCTTGAACTCATGCGCTATTAGCCTCTTTCGATGTTCTAGGGTAATCAAAGAGCGCAACCAGCAGAAGCGCTCAGACAGGGTTCAAGTATAGCATTGAGCATCTTGCCGATAGACTATTGACCTGCTCTCCCCTACACTTGGGTTATGAATGAGAATACGTTTAACACGCTTGGCCTGTCCAAGCCTTCACTTGAAGCGGTAGCCGAACTTGGCTTCACCGAACCCACCCCCGTACAAGCGCAGTCGATCCCCCCGGGAATCGAGGGCAAGGACATCCTTGCCGCCGCGCAGACGGGCACTGGCAAAACGCTGGCCTATCTGCTGCCCATCTTCGACCAGATGGTTCGCCATTTCGGCTCCAAGCGCCCGAAGAAGGGCCCTTACGCCCTTATCCTTGCGCCCACGCGCGAGCTTGCCCAGCAGATATCCGAGTGCGCGGCCGTCATCGCCAAGACCACCGATTTCCGCACCCTTACCGTTATCGGCGGCAAGAAGTACACCACACAGATAGACAAGTTGAAGAAGGGCTGCGACGTGCTTATCGCAACGCCCGGGCGCCTGCTGGACTTGGCGAACCAGGGCGCCCTTTCGCTTGATGCCATCCACTACCTGGTGCTCGATGAGGTTGACCGCATGATGGACATGGGCTTCTGGCCTTCCGTGAACTCCATCGTTCGCAAGACCCCGAAGAGCCGCCAAACGTTCCTGTTCAGCGCCACGCTCACCTCCGATGTGCAGGCGAAAGCGCAGATGGTTCAGAACGAGCCGGAGGTTATCGAGATCGCCCATAAGGGCGAAACGGCCGATACCGTTGCCGAGTTCGTCCTTCCGGTAGCCGAACGGCAGAAGCAGGAGCTTCTGGTGGCGCTCCTTAAGGAAAAGGGGGCTGAGCGCGTGATCGTCTTCACGCGGACGAAGCAATCCGCCGATTCCTGCGCCAACCGGCTCAAGGATGCCGGCGTGAGCGCCGACAGCATCCATGCCGACAAGCCTCAGGGAAAGCGCGACCGCGCACTGAAGAACTTCCGTGAGGGGAAGATCGATGTGCTGGTTGCCACCGATGTGCTGGCACGCGGCATCGACGTTACCGAAGTGAGCTACGTGGTGAACTTCACGGTGCCGGATGCGCCGGAGGATTACATCCATCGCATTGGCAGGACCGGCCGCGCGGGCGAGCAAGGGGCTGCGTACACCTTCCTTTCGCCTGATCAGATCTTGGAACTGCGCGAAATCGAGTACCATACCAAGCATCTGCTTGAGACCTACGATGTGGAAGGGTTCGAATACGCTGGCGACCGACTGGTGCCCAACCCGAAGCGCCCGGTAAAGCGAGCGTCTCGAAGCGGACGCGGCCGTCGCCGCCCGTCTCTGAGACGTCGCTGAGATCGCAACGATTCTTTCTAAAAAAGTTGTTGCGCTTATCGGCAAGATGCGTATAATAAATTCCTGCGTCACGAAGAACGCACCGAATTCCTCGGTAGCTCAACGGCAGAGCATCCGGCTGTTAACCGGAGGGTTGTAGGTTCGAATCCTACCCGGGGAGCCAGAATTGACAAGCCCGCTTACGCGGGCTTTTTTCATATCAAAGACCCTATTCGCGGCCCCAGCCCTTTCGCATGCAGAGGTGTCCCATGATCTCCATCCTGTTCGTTTGCCACGGAAATATCTGCCGCTCGCCTATGGCGGAATTCGTGATGAAAGAGCGCGTGCGCCAGGCTGGGCTCGACGACGCGGTCTATATTGAATCGGCCGCCATGCATCGCGACGAGATCGGCAGCGACACGCACTACGGAACGAAAGCGATGCTCGACCGCTACGGCATCCCCTACGAGCCGCGTGCGGCACGCCTGGCAACGAAGGCCGACTACGACCGCTTCGACTACCTTATCGGCATGGACAAGTACAACCTGCGCGACATGCGCATGTTGTTCAACAACGACCCCCAGGGGAAGGTGAGCCTGCTGATGGACTGGACGGGTGCCAACCGCGATGTTGCCGACCCTTGGTACACCGGCGATTTCCATGCTACCTTCGACGATGTCGACGCAGGCTGCACCACCTTAATCGAGCACCTGAAAAACTGCTTGGGGCACTAGCACCATGGACAACGAGTTCCAGAAGCGCTGGGAGCGCATCCAACAGGCCATCGCCACCGAGTTGAGCGGCGAAGTGAAACCGCACGTTTCCAGCGGCCGCACCCTGTTCGGCATCAAAAGCGAGGGCGAGGCGAAGATGGACGAGTTCGCCAAGCAGATTGAGGAAGAATACGCCGCCAAGCGGCGCGCCGAAAAGGAGCGATCTAAAGCGGACAAATAAGGGTCTCCCGCAAACACGCTATGATGTCCCCTATGAGGAAGTGGAGCCATCATGTACAGTCCGTTTCGCAACGAGCAGGGGCAGCCGAAAGAGCTTGAAGAGGTTGCCTATACCGACCTTGCCCAGCTGAAGGAGCTCGAAGAAGGGTTCGCCCTTGAGTTCAAGCGCACGTGGAATGAGAACGTGCGCGCCAAGGTTCCGAAGATCATCGCCTCGTTTGCGAATTCCCATGGCGGGTGGCTGATCATCGGCATCGCCGACGACACCAAAGCGGTATGTCCCGTCCCGAAACCCTCGGCCGACTTCTCGCAGATCTTAGGCGAGCTGTGCCGTCACCACGTTTCCCCCACCCCACGATTCGACACGCGCTTCATCGCCGACCCAGCCAACCCCGCCCAGGGCGTGTTGGTGGTTCAGGTGCACGAAGGGGACTTCCCGCCTTACGTCGCCGACGGCATCGTGGAGATCCGCGAGGGGTCCACTTCGGGGCCTGCTTTAGGCTCGGCCTTGGTGGAGCTGTACGACAAGGCCACCAAGCGCGCCCGGGAGATTCGGGAGTACTGCCAGCGCACCGTTTGGTATCCAGCCGACACCCCCTATGCCGACCACGGCTCCTGCCCCGCTGAGGCAGCGCTACCGCTGTTCAGCCTGTACCTGTGCCGGATGGGGCGCCATTCCGGCGACACGCCTTCTAGAGCAGCTCAGGAGAGCCACGTGGAAGCGATGCGCAACGCTTTCGCCCAGCAGGGCATGAGCTGCCATGTGCAGCACGCGCACGACTCGCTGATATTCCGCTCTTCGAAGGAGATCCCCGGCACCGCGATCCATTCGGCCATCGAGCTGTTCCCCAACGAATCGATGAAGCTCACGGTGCCCGGCGTGATGTTGAGCCCCAAGATGCAGAGCGATGCGCAAGCGCAATTGAAGGCGATGGAGATAGCCGTGCCGTCAAGTGCACGCTTCATCGGCGCCACCGAGACGCTGCGCCGCGTTACCCGCCTGGCATCGCTTTTGGACCGCTATGTGCGAGCGCGCGCCATACCGTGGACGAACTACGCCGTGGCCTACGAGCTGGAGAACATGGCGGGCGTGATGCTGTGGTCGGAAAGGGAGACCTACGCCCGCTACATCGCAAAGCACGGGCTGCTGTTCTGCGGCACCACCGACTGCCGGAGCCGCATTCGCTACCTAGACGATGGGGTCCATGGCTCGTTTCGCGCCCGGCAATTCGCCGGCAGCCACTTCTTCGAGGCATGCGGG
>CAVHGQ010000143.1:0-4070 GCA_963635335.1 Candidatus Melainabacteria bacterium
GCCAGGAACCTGCAGCTGAAGACCCTCGTAGCCGTGATCAACGCGCTCGATTCGTCCGACTTCTTGAGCAGTCTTCTTAGCGAGCAAGTCGAAAAGCAAGACTACACAGCGGAAGACGCATTTCAGGCAGCGCTCAAGAAAATGAAGGAGGAAAGCCGATGAGGCAGATGTATGTGCTTCATCGGCTTTCCTCCTTTACCGCAGGTTGAGGCGCCGGAGGGGCAGGGCGCTGGGTACTTGGCGGTTTACAATTGCCTAAAGAAAACCGCTGAAGAAGGAGGCTCCCATGTCCAAGCGACCATATTCAGAAAGGCTCAGGAACCGCGCGCGCGATCCTCTGTGGTGGATAATGCTAGGTTCGGCGGTTGCGGCCGGCTCGGCTGGCTTAGTCCAGGCGCCCTTTTGGCTCGGCAACGCTTTCTGTTGCGTGCTCGGTTTGACGTTCGTTGCTTTTGCGATACGTGGCAAGGAGACAGGGGAAGAGCCAATGACCCCCTCCGTGCGCCTAGTGATCGCGGTGGGCGGAATCGCCATAGTGGCGTTCTCCGTGATTACCATCGTTACGAAGCTCTAGAGCTTGCTGACTTGGGCTTTTAAGACCGAGAGCTTGTCATGGAACAGCTGATATTTCGCCGTATAGATGTTTCTGTGCGCTCGGCGCTTTCGGCCGAGTTGGCTCCCGGCGAGCGCAAGGGCATCTACTTGTACGAATTCACTGACGGAACTGCATACGTAGGCAAGTCGGTGGATATGGTGGCGCGCCACGCCCAGCACCTCCACGAGTACAAGCATCGCCCCGATTTCGATGGTGTTGACATCGCGGCGGCGTACTTTGCGAGCGTTGGCGACAATTGCAGCGATGCGGAGCTCGATGAGCTTGAGACGAGGGCGATCGCGGCCGCCGAGGCTGAAGGGCGCGACCTGCGCAATCTGCTGAAAGTGGGGCGCCCCGGTGGCAGCGCTGGGCTTCTTCTGGATGTGCGCGGCCATGGGATGCGGCGGTTGCCTTGGGAACGAAGCCAACGAACGTGCGACTTGCCGATTGCTGATCTCGGCGAGCCGAGTGCAAGCCAAAGTGAGCGGTTCGAGCGGCTTTTGCGGTTGCCCGATGGCGATGCGGTCTTGGGCGCTCTTGGCTTGTATGCGGACGCGGCCATGCAAGAGCCTGCCAATACGGCGGGGCTGTACTGGACTGCGACCGCCCTCCCAGCGCGTAGGCGTGTGCCCGCCGTGTGCGTAACCTGTGGTACGTTGGAGACACTGGTGGTATTCGCCGATGGCGATGCGCCTTACGGCTACGTGAACATCAAACGGCCGGAGGGCGACAAGGGGCTGCCTCCCGCCGCGCCATGGCGGCTGCATGACTACGGTTACAAGGCAGCTAGCGGCGTGCGAACCTGCGAGTTCTCGAGCATAGACGAACTTTGCAACCTGCTTGTTCGTCCTCGATTCGCAGACTGGGCGTACCGGCTCAACATCGAGCGCTTCCGCCGCTGCAAGAATCCCATGGCGGCAAGCGGCAATCCGTTGCTGATGCGGGAGATGTTGGCGAAAAGCTCCCAGAAAGAAAACTAAGCGGAACCGCTTCCGCTGCCCTGCTGCTTGCTGATGCTGTAGAATCGCGGGAGCATTTAAGGAGGCAGCGTGAGCGAATCACAGAAAAGTAAACAACGGGCTGGTCAACCGGGTGGCGGCAACGGCAACGTCGGTGGCAACGAAAGCGTCGTCGGCGCCGGCGCCAGCACCAACGCCAGCAAGAAGATGCCCGGCGGGAAGAGCAAGCCGGGCGGCAAGGGGATGAAGACCTACCTTCTGTGCGGCTTCGTTTCCACCTATGCCATAAGCGAGTTTCTGAGCATGGGCGTAGGCGGGTTTTTCGGGGTCATCCTCTGGATCCCCCTCATGCTCGTGAACACCGCTCTGCTGCAGTCCGTTTTGGGCTCTGGCGGAGTGGAGCTGCTGAACGACTACGCGATGTTCGCGGGAATCATGGTGGGCTTCCTGCTAGCCCTCCTTATTGTGAAGCCGTGGCGGCCTTACCTGAAGGCCTTCGGGACCGGGCCTTCCGGCAACCGCGTTGGCATGCTGCTGCTTGGCCTGCTCATCGGCTTCGTAACGAACGGCATTTGCGTTGGCGGCGCCGTGTTGGCCGGCAACATCCAGCTCGAGTTCACGCAGTTCTCGGTCGTTGGGCTGATGGTGTTCTTCATTTTCATTCTCATACAGGCATCCACTGAAGAACTGGTCTGCCGCGGGTTCGCCTACCAGCGCCTGAAGCGCACGTACGGCACGGCCGCTGCCGTCGTCGGGTCCGCGATCATTTTCTCGCTCGGGCACATCTTCAACACCGGCGTGACGCCCTTGGCGCTGATCGACATCTTCCTCATTGGCGTGTTCTATGCGCTGATGGTGCGCTACTGCGACAGCATTTGGATGGCCATGGGCGCGCACACCGCCTGGAACTTCACGCAGAACATCCTGCTGGGCCTGCCCAACAGCGGCACGGCTTCGAGCTACTCGTTCTTCGGGCTGGCGGGCACGTCGACGAACAGCCTTGCGTACGATACGGCCTTCGGCGTGGAGGGTACGGTGCTGGCCGTTGTGCTGAACATCATCTGCATCGCGGCGCTGTACCTGTGGGGTCGCAAGCACGGCAAGAAGGAAGCCTACGACATCTGGCAGGGGAGCGGGCTGGATACGCCGCAGCCGGAAGGCACAGCGAAGGCCACGGTTTCCGCTGCGAGTGCGACCGTCGATGCGGAAGCCCCTGCTGCTACGGCTTCGGCCACAAGCGCTCCAGTTGCCAAGGGCGTCCCAGTCACCGCGGCTCCTGCGCCCAAGAAGCGCTGGTTCTACTAAGTTGGGGGCAGGCGTGGGCACTCCAGTGTGCTAAAGGGGCCTGTCCCTACTGACACACTGGTGCGCGTGCGGGCGCTTTACCTTGCAATCCTACTTGGTTGAGGGAGCCTTGCTGGAGCTGGACGCGACGATCTGCAGAATGTAGTAGATGATCTCGAGCGTCGAGAGCACGATGTCGTTGATGTACTGGATGTTGTACAGCTTGAACAGCTCGCGCATGTCGGCCAGCTCGCTTTCCGTGGCCATGCCGTTGGCGCGCATTATGGTGCAGGCGCGGTCTTGGGCCTTGCGCTCCGTCTTCAGCGTGAGCACCGACATGACCAGTGAGACAACGTAGAACGCCAGGCCGATAACCAAAGCCCCGATGGTGACGTAGCCCGAGCCGTCGAACGCGATGACGTCGATGATGGCACCGACAAGCACCAACGGAATGAAGGCGAATGGGCCGAAGGTGATAAGCGGGATCATGCGCACGCGCTTGCGCATGTCGGGGTCGCCTTCCTTGTCCAGCACGGCCAGCGTTGCCTTCTGGGCGCCCATCGCAAGTGAAGCCACGCTGGTCTTCTTCACCGTGCGGCGGCGTAGGCGCACCTTCTTGAAGTAGTGGCTGTAGCTGTTGCCGAACATGAGCGAGCCGCTGGTCTTCACCTTGATGTTCTGAAGGCCGTTCTCGTCCAGAATGCGGCGGGCGGCTTGCTCGCCGTTCAGGCCGGCGGCGTTCTGCTTGCGGTTGTACTTCACGTACTTGATGGATAGGTAAATCGAGGTGACCAGCGCGAAAAGCGCCACGATGATGATAAGGACCAGCACCACGAGCATGGCAACCTGCAAGGGGCCGGCCGTTCCTTGGAACACATCGATAAGCCAGGTGTAGTCGTCGTCTTCCATTGCTGGACCTCCTTGCCTCGGTGGCCGATCCGGCAGCTTCCTGCGGCATCGGCCCTCCCTGTATTTTCCCTAATTATACGGTAAATACGCAGGCAGCCGGCGGGCATGGGGCAAGCCGAAGGCGGGCAGCGGCAAGACAGGCCGGCCGCGGTTTGCCGCAGGCGAGCGGGGCTGTTCCGCAGCCGAAGCGCCAGTTCGTCCCGCAGCTTCCCTGCTCCGCTGCTCCGCTGCTTCGCGGCTCCGCCGGCGCCTTACTCGATGTTGGTGAAGGTTGCGGCGTCGAACATGCCCTCGGGGCGGATGCGCAGGGTGGGGATAACGGG
>CAVHGQ010000144.1:0-4046 GCA_963635335.1 Candidatus Melainabacteria bacterium
GGAGCGCCGCGGCCATGGCGAACAGCGCCTGGTTCTTCTGCTGGGTCGTGGCCTGTGCCATAAGGGTTGCCGCGGCCTTTGCCGCCTGGGCGGCCTGCTTTGCCTTGCTCATTCGAACACCACCAATTCATCGCGATGGACTGCCGGTTTGTCGCTGAGGTTCACCAGCAGCTCGTTGCCCTTTATCTCTTTTTGCGTGCGCCCGCGCGCCAAGCTCACCTCGGAAGAGGGGGCACTCACGCGACCACGGGCGAACAGATGCCCCGACTCATCCTTGATGTCGACGATGTCGCCACGGAAGAACGAGCCTTCCACCTCCTTGATGCCCACCGAAAGCAGCGAAGAGCCGCGCTCGATAAGCGCACCCTTGGCGCCCTCGTCTACCACTAGCACGCCCTTTGCGGTATCGCCCAAGGCGATCCACAGCTTGCGGGGCGTGATGTCATGGGGAACGGTTCGAGCGGCGAAGTACGTGCCAACCGGTTCGCCCGCAACGATATCTTCCAAGCTATGCTCGCGATGCCCGTGGCAGATAACCATGGGGATACCCGCAAGCATCAACACGCGGGCCGCACGGATCTTCGTGATCATGCCGCCGCTGCCCACCTTCGAGCCAACGCCGCCCGCAGTAGCCATAAGCTCGGGCGTGATGCGCTCGACACGCGGCACCAGGGTAGCCGTCGGGTCGGTAGAGGGATTGGCGGTGTAGAGCCCTTCGATGTCCGAGAAGATAACGCACAGGTCGGCCTGCACCAAGCAGGAAACCAGCGCAGCCAAGGTGTCGTTGTCGCCGAAACGGATCTGCTCAACGGAAACCGTGTCGTTCTCGTTGATGATGGGCACCACGTCGAAATCCAGCAGGCGCTCCAGCGTGTCGCGCGCATGCAGGTACGCGTTGCGCTGGGCAGTGGAATGGCGCGTGATGAGCACGCACGAGGTAAGCACCCCGTAGCGCGAGAACGAATCGGCGTAGGCGGACATGAGCGCGTTCTGGCCCACCGATGCCGCCGCCTGCAAGGACGGCATGTCGGTCGGGCGCTCGTCGATGCCCAGCGCCTCAAGCCCACAGGCGATTGCCGCGCTGGAAACGATGATGGGGCTCCACCCCTGTTCGCGCAGCGCGTTCACCTGGGCGGCAAGGCCATCGAAATACGGGCGATCGAGCTTGCCCTGGCTGTTCACCAAGGTGGAAGAGCCGATCTTGATTACTATGACCTTCTTGCCGTTCCTCATGCCCTAAATGTCCAATCCGCCGTAGATATCGTCGTGCATGCGCGCCGACTCGAACTCGAAGGCGCATTCCAGGATGCGGATCTCGTCGCCGTCGCGGGCGCCGGCCTTCTCCAAGGCCTCATCGAGCTTCAAGCGCTTGAAACGGTGCTGCAGGAATGCGATGGCCTCGTCGTTTTCCCAGTCGGTTTGGATAACCATGCGCTCAACCTGCTTGCCGGTGACGCGGAACACGCCTTCGGAAAGCTCGGTGATCTCGAAGCGCTTGTCGCGCTCGTCGCGGCGATGCTGCCAGATCTGGTCGAAATGCTCAATGCCTTCCTGGGCCTTGCGCTCGGCTTCACGCAGCTGGGCAACCTTCGCGCCCGCCGCCTTCATAAGCGCATCGACGCCCTTGCCGGTAACGGCGCTGGTGAAGAACACCTTGGGGTTCAGCGGGCTTTCGGCGAACTCGTTGCCGCCGGCACGCTCGATGGAATCGCGGCGCACCTCTTCTTCCAGGCGTTTCGCTGCATCTTCCACGCCAGGGGCATCGACCTTGTTGCCCACCACGATACAGGGGCGCTCGGCCAGTTCGGGCAGGTACATCTTCAGCTCGTTGTTGATGATGCGGTAATCCTCCACCGGGTCGCGGCCTTCATAGCCGCCGGTAAGGTCGATGACGTGCAGGATAACCGCACAGCGCTCCACATGGCGCAGGAATTCGTGCCCCAAGCCCTTGCCCTCGTGCGCGCCTTCGATAAGGCCGGGCACATCGGCAACGACGTAGTTGTACTCGTCGGCCTTCACCACGCCCAAGTTGGGAACCAAGGTGGTGAACGGGTAGTCGCCGATCTTCGGCTTCGCCGCGCTCATACGCGAGATAAGCGAGCTCTTGCCAGCTGAGGGAACGCCCACCAGGGCGGCGTCGGCCATGAGCTTCATTTCCAGCTCTACCCAGCATTCCTCGGCGGGAACGCCCAGCTCGGCGAATGCAGGGGCGCGCCGCGTGGGCGTTACGAAATGGGTGTTGCCGCGGCCGCCGACGCCGCCGCGGGCGGCAACGATGCGCTCGCCGTCGTGCGTAAGGTCGGCGATGACCTCGCCCGTTTGCTTGGTTTCCTCGTCGTATTCGCGCACGATGGTGCCCACGGGAACCTTCAGAACAAGATCCTCGCCGTTGGCGCCGTTCATCTTTGAGCCCTTGCCATGCGTGCCGCGCGTGGCCTTGAAATGGTGCTTGAAGCGGTAGTCGATCAGCGACGACACGCGCATGTCAGCTTCGAGGATAACGTTGCCGCCTCTGCCGCCGTCGCCGCCGTCGGGGCCGCCTTTGGGCACATGGGCCTCACGCCGAAACGACATGCATCCAGCGCCACCGTCGCCGGCCTTTACGAATATGCGAACCTTGTCTGTAAACATGTTCCTTCGATTCTAAACGAAAAGGCCCCCTGCGCGTTGCAGAGGGCCTTCCAATATCCGAGATATCCTAACGGAGCTTACGCCTCGGGGCGAACATGCACCTTGCGACGTGCGCCCTTGGTGTACTCTACCGTGCCTTCGCACAGAGCGAAAAGGGTATCGTCCTTGCCACGACCCACGTTCTCACCGGGGTGGATGCGCGTACCGCGCTGACGAACCAGAACGTTGCCCGCACCGACGAACTCACCTGCGAAGCGCTTGCAACCAAGACGCTTGGACTCGGAATCGCGGCCGTTGCGGATGGAACCTTGACCTTTCTTGTGTGCCATGAGTATTCCTCCTTAACTATGCGATGTTGGTGATCTGAACGCGAGTCAGATTCTGACGATGACCGCGCAGCTTCTTGTAGTTCTTGCGCTTCTTGAACTTGAAGACGAGCTGCTTTTCGCCCTTGAACTGCTCAACGATGGTTGCCTCTACCTTGGTCTTTGCAGCCTCGGCAGGATCGGCAACGACCTTGGAGCCGTCAACGACTGCGATAGCGGTAAGAGCGACCTTGTCGCCTGCCTCACCCTCAAGCTTTTCGACGTTCAGGCAGTCACCGGTGGATACCTTGTACTGCTTGCCGCCAGTCTTAACGATTGCGTACATATTTCTCCTTATTCGAATAAACGCAAGGCGATAACTTTGAAAGCGTGACCGTAGCAAGTCGGCATTCGGTGTTGGGTTCCCGATGCCGGAACGTATGCACAATCCCCGCGTATCATCGCACTTATTCCTTTGCTGCACAGCTTTCCCGTGCAACCTGTAGAATGATACCAGAATGCCCGGGTTTGGGAAGGGGAATCCACAAGTTCTTGGAAGCCTCGATGGATGGGCGCCTCCGGGCTGGCGAAGAGCTGCAATCGGGCTACCGCCAAGGCGCCATCGAGCCGCAGATCGAGAGTCTTTGCGAAGCACCCGGACTCGAAGCTGGGCTGCTTCGCCCCACCTGCGCTACTGCTTGGCTATCCAGCCCTTCGCGTACTCGCGTGCCCAGGAATCCAGCTGAAGCAGCTGCTCGATGCTCTCCACCTTCTGCACGCCCCCCTGTTCGTGGGCAGCCATGGAAGCCTCCACACAGTCGGCGATGCCCAGGTAGCTTAGACCCTCGTCCAGGAAGGCCGCAACCGCAACCTCGTTGGCGGCGTTCATCACGCAGGGCAACGTGCCCCCCACCCCGCCGGCGTGGTAAGCCAAGGCAAGCGCCTTGAACGTATCGGTATCGGGCGCGGCGAACTCCAGCGAACCCAACGTACGGAAATCAAGCGGCTGCACCGGAGCGTCCCAGCGCTCGGGATAGCTCAGGGCGAACTGGATAGGGATGCGCATGTCGGTGGTTCCCAAGTGCGCCTTCACACTGCCGTCGCTGAACT
>CAVHGQ010000145.1:0-4039 GCA_963635335.1 Candidatus Melainabacteria bacterium
CCCGTGCCCAAGCCCACGCGCATGCCGGAGCGCAGGTACTCGCACACCGGCGCCACGCCCATGCCCAGCTGGGCGTTGAGGCTGGGGCACGCGGCAACGGCCACGTCGTATTCCTTCAAATGGCGCGCGTCTTCCTCGTTCACGCCCACGGCATAGACGATCATGACGTTCTTCGCGTCGAACAAGCCCCAGTTCAGAACGTAGTTCACCGGGGTTGCCGAGGTGGGAAGCCATGGCGGAACCTCCATGAAGCCCTGCTGGCCAAGGTCTTCGTCCAGGCCGGCGGGGGCGCCGTACTTCACGAAGCGGTACTCTTCCTTGCTGCCCGCCAGGTCCATGGCAATGGGCAGGTCGCCGTTCTCGGTGGCGTAACGGGCAATCTCGCGGTACATCTCGGGATGGCACTCGTACACCGGCGAAGGGGCAACGCCCAAGGTGATGCGGTCGGAGTCGATTTCCTTCGACCACTTCTCAAGGTCGTTGTCGGCCTTCTTGATGGCGTAGCGCACCAGACGCTTGTCGATGGCGCTGGCCTCACGGTAGAACACGCCGCGCAGGCCCAGCTTGTTGGCCGCGGTCACACAGGCGCCCGTGGTGGTGATGTCGGCCACGGTGGTAACGCCGGAAGAAAGCGATTCCAGGCCGCCCAGGAACGCGGAGTCGAACGCCTCGGCGTAGCTGATGCGCTTGCGCAGCGCGGCGATTTCCTTGCGCCACTTCACGAAAGGCAGGTCGTGCACCAGGCCGCGGAACACCGCGTCTTCCATGCGCGCATGCAGGTCGATGAAGCCCGGCGTGAGCGCTGCCATGCCGAAGTCCTTCACTTCCTCTTCCGGATAGCGAAGGCGCATCATCTCGCTATCGCCGATGTCGGTGATAGCGCCGTCTTTCACCAAGATGGCACCATGCTCGATGGGTTCAGACGAAACGGGAACCACGTATTCGGCGATAAGTAGCATGCTCATCCTCCTGCCTAGGGTAATTCCTTGCAATGATAGCATTGCAGCTATCCGTTCTTGGCGTTTTTCACAGACCCCGAACGTGCGCGGGGCAGCGCGGGCGGCGGGGTTTGCCTATAATCGGAACCCAGCGAGCAAACAACCCGTCCAGCAAGGATCATCCATACCATGACAACCGCCCAAGAACCGCGCGAGGAAGCCGCCGTGGACCATTCCATCGACACCGCCACCGGCCAGGAAGCACCTGCGGAAATCTCGTCCGCGCGCGTGAAGAAGATCTTCACCGACATCGCCTGGAAATACCAGCGCTTCAATGCCCTTTCCAGCTTCGGGCAGTACAAAAGCTGGCTGCGCACGCTTATCGACAAGTCGCCCATCACGCCGCAGACGCGCATGCTCGACATCGCCGGTGGCACGGGCGACGTGACGTTCACCGCCTGCGAGCGCAAACAGCCCGCCAGCATCATCCTTTCCGACTACACGCCCGCCATGCTGGAGGTGGCCCAGGCGCGCCTGGACGCCGGCGAGGCCAAGGGCGTTCCGGTGGAGCTGGCCGTGGTGGACGGGCAGGACATCCCCTACGAAGACGAGCAGTTCGACGTGATAACCATGTCGTACGGCATCCGTAACATGCCCGAGCGCGAGCGCGCCCTTTCCGAGATGTACCGCGTGCTGCGCCCCGGCGGCGCCCTGTGCGTGCTGGAGTTCTCCACCCCGCCCAACCCGCTGATGCGCTTCGGCTACAACATCTACCTGCGCTGGGGCATTCCCGCCTGGGGCAAGATCGTTACCGGCGACGCCTCGGGCTTCGTGTACCTGGCCAAATCCATCAAGGCCTTCCCCGACCAGGAGGGCTTCACGCGCATGCTGAAGAACGCCGGGTTCAAGCGCGTCGAGTACACCAACGTCACCTTCGGGGTGGCCGCCGTGCACATCGCCTACAAGTAGCACTGGGATAATCGCAGAAGACGCCGACCAAACGCTCGTCGCGCCCTGAGCTTCGGCAAAAAGGGCGGAAGCGCAGCCAGAAAGGAAGCAATCATGAAACGTTCCATCGACGTGCTGGAGCACGCAACCGAGATCATGCAGGCCGTGAACAAGGGCGTGCTGCTCACCGCGAAGAGCGGCGATCGCGTGAACACCATGACCATCAGCTGGGGCAGCCTGGGCATCGAATGGGGAAAGCCCCTGTTCACCACCTTCGTTCGCCAGCATCGCTTCACCAAGGAATTCATCGATGCAACCGGCGAGTTCACCGTGAACATCCCGGTAGGCGAATACGACAAGAAGATCACCGCCGTGTGCGGCTCGAAGAGCGGGCACGACATGGACAAGATCGCTGAACTGGGACTTACCCTCGAAGAGCCCGAGGTCGTAGGTGCCCCGGGCATCCGCGAGCTGCCTCTGACGCTGGAATGCCGCGTGCGCTACGTGCAGGATCAGGATCTGAAGCTGCTCGACGAGGAAGACGTAGAGAAGTGGTACCCCGAGGAAGACGGCTTCCGCGATTTCCACACCGCCTATGTGGGCGAGATCGTGGCCGCCTACGTTATCGAGTAGCGGAAGCCGCGAAGGAGACAAGTAAAGGCCCCGGCAGCTCACCGTGAGCTGCCGGGGCCTTTTGTGTTGACGGGGATGGAAGGCGACGGAAGCGGCTGAGCCCACAAGCTGGCAGCGGGAGCAGCCGGATCCACAGGCCGAGGGCTTGCGGGCTAAGACTCGCAGCTTATCGCAGGAGCGGCCGTCCCCGCGGCCGGCGCCAGAGGTTGAGCGACAAGCCGGGTCCGCAGGTCAGTGCTACAGACAGGTGCGAGTTCTAGTACGCCTCGTCGAGCGGGGCGTGCGCCTTCACGTCGCAGGTGAGCGGGAAGAACTTCTTCTGCTGATGGCGATCCAGCGCCACCAGGGCGATCATGGCCGCGTTGTCGGTGCAGGCGGAAAGCGGCGGCATGGTAAGGCGAACGCCCAGCTGCCGGCACATCTCCTCGTAGGCATGGCGCAGCGCGGGGTTGGCTGCAACGCCACCGCCCAGGCAGAACTCCTTGGCGCCGGTTTGCCGCAGCGCCGTGCGGGCCTTCGCCACCTGCACATCGACGACCGCCGCTTGGAAGCTTGCCGCCACATCGGCCTGGTTTATCTGGCGGCCGGCCTGCTGTTCCTTCTGCAGGTACGTCATCACCGAGGTCTTCAGGCCCGAAAGAGAGAACTGCAGGTCGCCCGAATGCATAAGGGCGCGCGGGAAGCGCACAGCCTTGGGGTTGCCCTTTTCGGCCAGCGCCGAGATAAGCGGGCCGCCGGGGTAGCCAAGCCCCATGGCCTTCGCCACCTTGTCGAACGCCTCGCCCACCGCATCGTCGAGGGTGGAGCCCATGGTTTCGTAGCTGCCCCAGTCCTTCACGTGCACGAGCATAGTGTGCCCGCCCGAAACCAGGGAAACCACCATGGGCGGCTTGATATCGGGGCAGGCAATCTTGTTCGCGTACAGGTGCCCCTCCAAATGGTTCACGCCGATGAGCGGCACGTCACACGCCCACGCAAGCCCCTTGGCGAAAGCCAGGCCAACTACCAAGGCGCCCACCAGGCCAGGCGCATAGGTTACCGCCACGGCGCCCAAGTCGTTCCAGGAAAGGTCCGGGTTGCCCGTGCGCTCGCGCGCCTGCGCCAGGCACTCGATGGCAACGCCGCCGATGGCCTCGATATGCTTTCGGCTGGCGATCTCGGGCACCACACCGCCGAAGCGCGAATGGAAGTCGATCTGCGAGGCAACCACATCGGAGACGATGGTGCCCGCCTCATCGATAAGGGCGCAGGCGGTTTCATCGCACGACGATTCGATGGCCAGGATGAGCTTGCCCTGAACCTCGATCTTGCCCTCTGCGGCATTGGCGCTCTTAGCCGCATCGTTCAGGCGAAGCTCCATGCCGGCAACATCGTGCTCTGCCAGGGGCAGCGGGCCTTCGAAGATAAGGGCGTCTTCCTTGTCGGAATAGTAGCGCGGGCGCTTGCCGATGCTCTGCAGCCCCAGCCGCTGGTAGAACGCATGGGCACCCGTGTTGGACGCACGAACTTCCAGCGTCATC
>CAVHGQ010000146.1:0-4024 GCA_963635335.1 Candidatus Melainabacteria bacterium
GACCTGCGCTCGCGCGTGAACGCCCCCATGCTGAACCCGCAAATCGGCGACGAGGTGCTCATCGCCGGCGTGCACCCCACGGTGGACTGCTCCATCACCACCATGGCCAAGCGCGCCGCCACCATCGAGCACGAGGTCACCATCGGCTTCTCGCACCGCATGCCGCGCTTCTACAAGTAGGCCGCCATGAAAGTCGAAGCGGTTCCTCTGGACAAGCTTGAGCAGCAGGTGCGCGCCTGCCATTCGTGCTGCCTGTGCGAAGGCCGCCACAACACCGTGTTCGGCGAGGGCGACCCGCATGCCGGCATCATGCTGATAGGCGAAGCGCCCGGCAAGTACGAGGACATGCAGGGAAGGCCGTTCGTGGGGCCTGCCGGCAAGCTGCTCGACGAGCTGCTGTGGCACGCCCACCTGCGCCGCGACGAGGTGTACATCGCCAACGTGCTGAAGTGCCGCCCGCCGGCCAACCGCAACCCCGCCTTTTCCGAGATAGAGGCCTGTGCGCCCTTCCTGCGCACGCAGGTGCAGACGGTGAGCCCCTGGCTGCTCATAACCATGGGGAACTTCGCCACCCAGTTCATCCTGAAAACCGACACGGGGGTAAGCCATCTGCACGGCACCGTGCGGCAAACCGGGCGCTTCTTGGTGGCGCCGGTGTACCACCCCGCAGCCGCCCTGCACGACCCCTCGCGCATGCAGGCGCTCGTGGCCGATTTCGAGAGAATCGGCCGGTTCGTGCATGATAGAATGACCCAGGAATAAAGCAGATCGGGCCTTTGCGGCCCGAAGACGTTAGGAGATCCTGATGGTAGAAAAGTCCGATGTGGCCGCAGTGCTCGAGCTTATCCGCCCCTCGCTTCAGGCCGATGGCGGCGACGTGCAGCTGGTAGACGTCGATGAAGAAGGCGTGGTCACCGTAGAGCTTCAGGGCGCTTGCAAGGGCTGCCCCATGTCCCAGATGACGCTGGCCCACGGCGTCGAGCGCGTGCTGAAAGACCGCGTTCCCGGCGTTACCCGCGTGGTTCCCGCGTAAGGGAAGTGCCCAGAATGCACTGCTGGGAACAGCGCGGTTGCGACGAGGAAATGCAGTCGCGCTGCCCGCACAACACGCCGGGCGAGCCGTGCCCTGCCGATTGCCGCTTCGCGGAATGCGACCGTCCCACGCACGTGGTCACCTCGAACCTGGATTTGCTGTTCCGTTGCGACATCGACCGCGAGCAGAGCGTGAAGGACGTGTGCCGCTTCTGCGAGTTCTTCCTTAGCAAGGCGCCCTCAACAGACGCTTCGGCGAAATAGCGAACACGCGCCGCTGGCCGTTCAACGAGCGAATGCAAGGCCGTGCCTTCGGGTGCGGCCTTCTTGCGTCTTCGGCGTTCGCGCAGCTGCCAGGTGCGCGCGGTGGTATCTTCTTCAGGGTAAACAACAGGAAGGAAGCGCATGCTCAACGAGTTGTACCAGAGCCTCGACCCGGTGGCGTTCACCATAGGGCCGTTTTCCGCACGATGGTACGGGCTGGCCTATATCGCGGGCTTCCTGTGCGCCATCGGCATCATGTACGTGGTGGGCAAGCGCTGGAAGATCCGCTTCGACTTCGACACGCTGTGCATCGTGCTTATCTGCGCCATGGTGGGCGTTATCGTGGGCGGGCGCCTGGGCTACGTGCTGTTCTACAACTGGGACATGTACGCGGCCAACCCCCTTTCCATCCTTGAGTTCAGCCGCGGCGGCATGAGCTTCCACGGCGGGTTCATCGGCGCGCTGGTGGCGGGCATCGTTGCGGCGCGTATCGTGAAGATGCCCTACCTTACGCTGGTGGACCTTGCCATAATCGGCGTGCCCATTGGCCTGTTCTTCGGCCGGTGCGCGAACTTCGTGAATGGCGAGCTGTGGGGCGCGCCCACCGACTTGCCCTGGGGCGTGGTGTTCGGCGGCAGTGCGGGCACCGTGGCGCGTCACCCCAGCCAGCTGTACGAGGCGCTGCTGGAAGGCGCGCTGCTGTTCGTCGTCCTGTTCGCTATGTCGCGCAAGCGTCCGCCGTTCCCGCGCGGCACGTACTTCGGCACGTTCATGGTGGGCTACGGCATCTGCCGCTTCGCCATCGAGTTCGTGCGCCAGCCCGATGCCCAGCTGGGCTACCTGTGGGGCGGCTGGCTCACCATGGGGCAGGTGCTCTCGGTGCCGCTGGTGGTGGCGGGCGTGTGCCTGCTGGTGTATGCGGCAAAGAAGAAGCTTCCCCAAGAAGGCCCGCGCGCGGTTGCGGAAGGTGCGAAGGGCGAAGAGTAGGGTCGCGGTGCGCGTGAGGGCTGGCTGCGGCCGTGTGCGCTGAGGGACGCCGGGCAGCGCGGTTGCGCAGATAGCGTCCGGAGCGCAATCGAGCAGGTTCGGTGGATTGCCGCGCTTGCTGCGGCTGCTTCGGATTCGTGTGGCCGGCTTCGCGTATCATGGTGCGCATGAGCAAGAAGAAACAGGGAAAACGGGCGAAGCGCGCGGCGCAGGAAATCAAGCCGTTCACGTTCGCGGACTGCTACGATTTGGCGGTGGTCGGCGGCGGAGCTGCGGGCTTGGCCTGCGCCCTTTCGTGCGCGCAGGAAGCGCAGCGTCTTGGCGGGCGCATGCCGCGCATCATCGTTTTGGAGAAGGGGAGGCGCATCGGCGCTTCCATCCTGCGCAGCGGCAACGGGCGCTGCAACTTCTCGAATTCGCAGCTGCAGGTGGGCGAGTACCACAACGCTGGTTTCGTGGCGGAATCGTTGGCAGCGCTGGCGGGCGAGGCGGAAGGCCTCTGCTTGGCCGGCGTGCCCGGTTCGCCCGCATTGGGCAGCTTGTCCGGCTCGGATGTCTTGTCCGGCTCGGCCAACCTGGGTGGCTTTGGCTCTCAGGGCTCTGACTGCTCTGGTAGTGCCCCGGGCGCTTCTGATTTTGGCGAAGGCTTAGCTGCTCCCGTGGTCCATTGGCTCGAGCAGCTGGGCCTGGTATGGGAAGAGGCTCCCGGCACGGGCGGCCTGCTGTACCCGTTTTCCAACAAGGCTTCCTCGGTTCTGGAAGTGCTGGTTTCTGCCCTACAGCAATTTAATGTTGACCTGCGTGTTTGCGTTGAGGTTGACGCTATCGGCAGCGTGAAGGACGACTTCTATCTCTCCCTCTCCCAGGTGCTTCCGCAGTCCGGTCAAACCAGGTCTGGCTCTTCGGTTGCGGGCAGCGACAAGGGCGGTGCGGCCGATTCCCCTTGCCCGCAGCGCGCGCATATCCAGGCAACGCGCGTGGCGTTCGCGCCCGGCGGCGCGTTCGATCCTTCTCTGCTGGAAGGCATTGGCCTGGGCGCTTTCGAGCCGTGGCAGCCTGTTTTGGGGCCGCTTGCGGTCCGGTTCCCTGCAGGGGCCGACTCGGGGCAGCTCGATGGTATCCGTGCGCGCGCCCGTGTTTCCGTGCCCGAAGCGGGCTTTACCGAGATCGGGGAAGTGCTGTTCCGTGAGTACGGCCTTTCGGGTATCGTCGTGTTCAATGCCTCGCGCAGGGTCGCGCCAGGCTTGAAGCTGTATCTCGATTTCCTCCCCGACGTATCTGCGGAAAGCGCCGAAACCATGCTGGCTCGAAGGGCGCAACTTTTTTCTGGCGGCACGAACCTGGCTCTGTTCAGGGGTTTCCTGTTGCCGGAACTCGCCGAAGCAATATGCGCGGCGGCGGGGGTGAGCCCTGCGACAACCGCAAACGAGGCGGATGCCCGGCTGTTGGCGACGGCGCTGAAGCGCTTCCCGTGCACGGTGGAGGGCATCGCCGATGCTGGCCAGTGCCAGGTCCATCGCGGCGGCGTGAGCGTTAGCGCGGTCGATTCCGGCACCATGGAATGCGCCTCGGCGCCCGGCCTGTACCTTCTAGGCGAAGCCCTGGATGTGGACGGCCCCTGCGGCGGCTATAACCTTCATTGGGCCTGGTCTTCGGGCATATTGACGGGGTTGGACGTAGCCCGCCTCTTCGCGAAAGGAACGCAATGCTAGATATCTCGGGGGTTCCCCTTTCGCTCGAT
>CAVHGQ010000147.1:0-4011 GCA_963635335.1 Candidatus Melainabacteria bacterium
CAACAGCACCTCTCCCCTACAAGGAAGGAGCCGCAATCCCCTGCGGCTCCTTCCTCTTTTTTGGACTCGGGGATCGCGGGCTTTATAAGGTAAAATAGTTCGAATAAATAGGTTCAGATGGCTTTGCCTATCGTGCGCAACAGCTCAACGGAACCACACCTGCCGCCTACGAACAAGGAGGGACCTGTTTTGGCTATCAGGAAGAAGCTCATGGTTTTCATGGGCACGGTATTTGCGATGGCGCTTTTGGCACTGCCCGCTACCGCATTTGCTGACACCACCATCACGCAAAAAGACGTGGATGACCAAAAAGGCGTCTACACAATCAGTGGAGAGGACACCTACGTCCTAGGAGAAGACATCCAGGGCGCAATCAAGATCGAAAGCCGTGCATCCGTCACTCTCGACCTGGGAGGCCACAGCATAACCACTCCCGCTTCGGCAGAAGCTAACACTGTTTCGGTGAACTCTGCCTACAGCATCGACATCAAAAACGGCTCCTTGATCCAGCAGAATCCAAAGTATGGCGCTTTACGCGTTAACTCCCGTAGCCTCGTTTACCTAACAACAGCCAGCATCGAGTCGAAGAACCACTTCTGCATCGATGTTGAAGAAGGCAGCGTTTATATCAAAAGCGGCACCAGCTGCAAGGTCACCAACACAGAAGGCTCCGATGAGTCCGTAGTGCGCATCTCGGACAGGCAGTACTCATCTGGAATAATTTTCGTTGAGGGCGGCACGCTCACCAATGAAGGCGGGACGAAGATCGCATCCGACGGTAATGGCTCCAGCGCCAGCAGGGTAACGGTTTCCGCGGGCACCTTCTCGCACTTGCCAAACACCACGTACGCATCTGGAACGGCAGCGCTTGGCAAGAGCGATGGCACCTACTCCGTCATCAACGCCGATGACGTATATCCGCAGGCGAAATATGTGGTTCGCATAGCAGATGCCCCGAATACGGTGTACTTCGTTGAAGGCGCGAAGACCCAGGCAGAAGCCTTCGCAAAAGCACAGGGATCCGAGGTGAGCTCCGTCTTCACGGTTTCCTTCTGCGATTCCGATGGCTCGAAGCTCTCTGGTAACGCCTACAAGGACCAGTACATCATCGATGGCGACCTCGCAAACAAGCCTGCCAACCCTACGAAGGCAAAGTACAAATTCCAGTGTTGGACGCTTGACGGCGCCACCGAGTACAACTTCGCAACCCCCATCGACAAGGACACAACCCTTACTGCCTCTTGGGAGAGCACTGACCCAGTAGCGAAAATCGGCGATAAATCCTACAGCTCCCTTCAGGATGCCATCGACGTCGTGAAAGACGGCGAGACCATCACCCTGCTTACCGACACTGCCGAAACCGCGGTGGTCGACGGCGGCAAATTCACCATCGACCTTAACGGGAATACCCTGACCTCCGGCACCGATGAAGGCACCTACGGCGACGATTGCCTTGACGTAACCGGCCCAGCCGAGCTTACCGTCAAAAACGGCTCGATCGAGGCCGACGATGATGGCATCTACATCGTCGACAGCAATGCCAACGTCACCATTGACGACGTCAAGATCAGCGGCGGAGCCGACGCCATCAACGCCTCCAAAGGCACGTTGACCGTCCTTAAAGGCGAATTCAATGGAACCGGCACCGAAGGATCCTATGGCCTTTATTGCGTAGACAGCAAGGTGACCATTGAAGACGGGTCGTTCGCCGCGAGCTTGTACGGCATCTACGTCTCCGGAAAGAGCAACCTCACCATCAACGGGGGCACGTTCGGAAGCGCCACTGGCGAGTATGCATTGGAGCTCACGAACGGCACCGCCACCATCAACGGGGGCACGTTCAACAATTCCATCGAGACTTATTCGACCAAGGCGAATCTGACCGTCAACGCAGGTATGTACACCGACTACAGCCCCGCCCCGTTCGTTGCTGAGGGCAAGGCGCTCCTGCAATACGCAGACCACAACTACAAGGTTGCCGACCAGGCCACGGCAAAGTCCCAGGCCAAGTGGGTTGTTTCCAGCACGAAGGGCAGCAACGCCTTCAAGGCCTACTTCCTTACCGAAAGCGACGCCAAGGCTGCGTATGACGAGTACCTGAAGAACGACCCGGATGCCACCATCAAGGCCATCTACCACGTGGAATTCGTCTCCAAGGACAGCACCGTCGAGACCCGCTACCTTGAGGAAGGCGAGGCCGTGGGCGCGCTGCCCGCCGGCGAGGAGATCGACGGCTACAGCTTCCTTGGCTGGTACAAGGGCGGCGAGTGCGCCGACGCCAACAAGCTCACCGAGAGCAGCACGCTCACCGGCGACGTGAAGGCCGTTGCCTTCTGGGAGAAGAACGAGGGCGGCAACCCGGATCCTGATCCCGTTACCCCGAGCGACCCGGACAAGGTCAAGCCCAGCGGTTCTGACGATACCGATGACAATGGCTCCAACGGCTCCAACAACGACGGCAACGACGCCGACGGCTCCAAGCAGAACCCCAAGACCGGCGATGACGACCTCGCGGCCGTAGGGTTCGCAGCCCTCGGCTCCGCCGCGCTTGCCGCCGCAGTGGCCCGCCGCCGCAATGAGGAGTAAGCGCAAGGCCGAATAGCCCGACATAAGCCCAACCTGCACGGGCGACTCGCTAACCAGCGAGTCGCCCTTTTGTTTGCAGTGACAAATCGTGCTAGCAAGGCAAAGTTGAGGCGCGCCTGACCTGGGGAGTGCCGCGGCTTCGCCCCGCACCCTTATGATAAGCTGGTGAAAACCGCACTTCAGGGGAAGGAAACCCGATGCCCTACCAGATCGTCACCGATTCTTCCTGCAACCTTTCCGAGGCGCTCATCGACGAGTTCGGCCTCGAGATTCTGCCCCTCACCTTCATGGTCGATGGCCAGCAGCGCCAAAGCTACCTGAAGGGTCAGGTTACCGACCTCAAGCAGTTCTTCACCATGATGCGCGAGGGCAAGGTTATCACCACTTCCCTACCCAACCTGGCCAAGTCCGAAGAGCTGTTCACCCAGATCCTCGAAGCCGGAAACGATGTACTCTACCTGGGCTTTTCCAGCGGGCTTTCGGGCACCTACGAAGGCATGGCAACACTGGCAACCGGCCTGCGGGAGCGCTTCCCCGAGCGCACCTTCGAATGCGTGGACACGCTTGCGGCGTCGCTTGGCGAAGGCCTTCTTATCTACCACGCCTGCAAGCTGAAGCAAGAGGGCAAGAGCCTTCACGAAGTGGCCGAATGGGTGCGCAGCAACCGCCTGCGCCTTGCCCACTGGTTCACCGTGGACGACCTGATGTTCCTCTACCGCGGCGGCCGCGTTTCCCGCACGGCTGCGTTTGCCGGCCAACTGCTGAAGATCAAGCCCGTGCTGCATGTGGACGACGAGGGCCACCTTATCCCGATGGAAAAGGCCCGCGGTCGCAAGAAGAGCATCCAGGCGCTGGTAGACCACATGGCGAAGACCGTGAACCCGCCGGTAACCGAGCAGATAATCGGTATCTCGCACGGCGACTGCATCGAAGACGTGGAGTACCTGCAGAAGCTCATCACCGAGCGCTTCGGCACGACGGAATACCTGGTGAACTACATCGACCCGGTTATCGGCGCCCATTCAGGCCCGGGCACGTTGGCCCTGTTCTACCTGGCAGACAGCAGGAACTAGTTCCGGCGCCTGCTGCCACGCAAGGGAGCCGCGCGCTAAACCCCGACAAAGCCACTTCAAGACTACAGCCAAACAAGCGCCCAAAACAAAGCCGCCCCGCAAACTGCAGGGCGGCTTCTTTATGCCTCGTTGATGATGTCACGCAGGGCGTTGATGAGCTTCTCGTTTTCCTCGTGCGAACGGATGGCCACCAGGAAGTAGCGCTTGCCCTCTATCCCCGGAACGCCGGTAAGGTCGCGCAGGGTGAAACCTGCCTTCTGAAGTCGGACGATAAGGTCGGAAGCACTGGCTATGCCGAAGTCGCGCGCCGCCCGTTCCTCGAGCGCGCACATGACGAAGTTCGCTTCCGAAG
>CAVHGQ010000148.1:0-1992 GCA_963635335.1 Candidatus Melainabacteria bacterium
GCTTACGACGACCAGAACAAGCAGGTCGAAGACGAGTACACCTATGGCTACGCTTCCCTGACCTGGGCAGAGTACTGGGCAGCTGAAGGCGTGTACAACGCCACTGATACCTCCAGCTCTACGGACTCCGATCGCGATGCTGGCAACGGGGTGTATGAATACGACCGTGGTGGCTACGACGTGGTTACCCGCGCCACCGCCAATCATGGCCTGCATCGCGGCAGCTTCCAAAGCGTTGACGTGATCGAGACCGCCGAAGGCGTGGAGATCAGCCCATCTTACTATCCCAGCAAGACCAGCTTTGTGGACACCGACGGTAAAACCTGGACCGTTTCCGGCAAAAGCGTTTCTGACGGCGCGAACACCTATACCATCACTGGTCATAAGGTGACGGGCACCAAGTACGTCCCCGTGAAGGTGAAGACTTCCGATTTGGAGGCGTTCAAGGCCAAGTACAACTTCGTCGCAAACGGCGAAACGCTCCAGGGCGGTTTCAGCGAGGGAGTGCTTTCTTCCTACAGCGGTGTTGTCGCCGCGGTTGACGCCGACACCAACGGCTTGAAGGAAGTCGCCAACAACGATGGCTCCTTCAGTTTCGGCAAGGCTGCTACGGGCACTAGCTCTGGCATAGAAGGCCAAGCTTTGAAGGCTGTGGCGGACGTGCAGCCTTCCGTGGTACGCACCACCGAGGCGGACACCAAGAAGGAAGATACCTTCCACACCGGCTCATTCGGCGAGTTCTTGCGCGTTGACATCAACGGCAGCTACGGTGACCTTGGGGCGAACATGCAGTCCGTAACCTGGACTTACTATGGATCCGACTCCACCCGCACGAATGCTCTGGCCACCTATGGCACCAAGTTCGCTGCCGACAATTGGATGCACAAGAGCATGGGCATTCAGCTGGGGCTTACCGAGTCTGCGCGTTGCCAGTTGCCCGAGAACACGGACGGTACCGGCTATTGGACCCTTACCGTTCACGCCCTTGGGTACGAAGACTATAGCTACGAGTTCGAGGCAACCTCGGACAACATCGCGAAGGCTGCCGAGCCGGTGAGCGCGGAAACCAAGCAGAAGCTGCAGGACCTTTACGACAATGCGGCCGCCCTCAGCAAAGACAAGTACACCGCAGAGTCGTGGTCGGCTTCTGCCATCGAGAACGAGCTTGCCGAGACGAAGGGTCTGCTGGACAACGAGAACCTTACCGAATCTGCCGCATCTGAGCAGACCACGCACTTGCAGGCAGCTATAGGTGCCCTGGTGAAGGTTGCTCCCGAGGCGGGCGACTATGTTCTGATGAACATCCCGTACAGCGAGTTCTACGCCAACGAGACTGCGAAGAACGACACCGCAGTCGATGTGTTCACTTCCGCGACGAAGAACAAGACCAAGGGCACCCTTGCGGGCGGCACCTACCACACCGAGGACGGCTCCGAGATCACGGGTGTCACGTTCCCGGTGAAGGTGACCGAGAGCGCAGCGAGCATGATCGACTGGTCGAAGTGGACCGCGGTTGAGAGCCAGGACGCCTTGGCCACCGCCGGCTCGCATTCCTATGTCATCCTCGATGAAGCGCCGGCAAGCTACAAGGAGATCAGCTCCACCGATGAGGGCTACAGCTTCAGCGTGGTTGAAGGCGCCCAGGCCACGACCATCGATGGCTCTTCCGAGGCCGAGTTCACCACCGAAAGCGCCTACGGCGACTACGAGCTTGATTTCGCAGCCACGGGCTCGGTTTACGATGCCCTTAAGGACGCCACCATCTACGGCGCAGTGGTGAACACCACCGACGGCACCGGCTACGGCATGCGCAGCCTGGAGAACATCTGGAAAACCGGCAAGCACGGTTTCGAGCTTGCCTGGTGCACCGGCTTCACCGAGAAGGTTCACAACTGCCCCACCAGCTCTGCGCACTACGAGTCCATCATGGGCAAGACCTTGAAGGACGTTGTGGTGTACACGAGCGCCGGCACCTACCAGATCACCCTTGGC
>CAVHGQ010000148.1:2790-3976 GCA_963635335.1 Candidatus Melainabacteria bacterium
GATGAGCTTATCGCCAGCGCGGAAAAGCTGAACGAGGCTGACTACACCAAGGCATCTTGGGCTGCCTTCGGTTCTGCGCTCGACTCCGCCAAGAAGGTTGTCGCCGACGGCGATGCCTCCGATGCGCAGGTGACCGAGGCGAAGAACGCCCTGGTGAAGGCCCAGGCCGCGCTTCAGAAGGCTGCCACTGCCGACCAGAAGACCGACCTGAAGGTAGAGATCGGCAAGGCGGATGTTCTGAAGGAAGCCGACTACACGGCCGAGAGCTGGGCTGCCTACCAGAAGGCGCTGAAGGCTGCCGTTGAGGTTGTGAACGGCGAAGACCTTTCCGCCGATGAGGTTTCCCAGGCGCTTTCCCAGCTGCAGAAGGCACGCACGGCTCTGGTTGCCGCGGAAGACGAATCCGGAAACAGCTCCAGCAACGGTGGAACCACCAACAACGTCACCAACAACACGACGAACACCACCACCAACAACAACGCTGCCAGCGACAGCAAGGCCACCGGCTCCGCCAAGACCGGCGACAGCACGCTTGGCTTTGCGGGGGCATTCGGCGCCATCGCCGCAGCCGCCGCGGGTGTGGCGGCATGGACGCGCCGCCGCATCCTGCGCAAGTAACAGTTCCAAATAAGGCGGAGCCTGCCAGGCGGGCTCCGCAACATTCCGATGGCGGAGGGCGCTATGCCTTCCGCCATCAGGCGTAGTTGGAGAGGTGCAACTGCATGACCAAGCCAGAACAGGGCAAGCATGCCCGGGCGAAGGAGCGCGTGAAGGCGGCGACCCTTTTGGCGCCGGCGGTCCTTACCGGGGCGGCGGTTGCCTTCGCCGTTGGCTCGTACCAGCCGCTGGTGTTCGATCCGGATTCGATCGTGGCTACTGCCCAAGCCGAGGCACAGGAGCTGAAAACCGCCGAGGCCACGTCCGAAAAGCAAGAAGCCAACGACCCGGTTATCGAGTCGAACTTCGGCATGGACATCGGCCAGCTGAACGACGGGACGTACACCGGGTCCGCCCGCGGGTACAAGAGCGTGATCACCGTGCAGGTGACCATTTCGGGCGGCAAGATAACCGACATCCAGGTTCTTTCCCAGGGCGACGACGAGCCGTACTTCAGCAACGCGCGTGCCGTTATCCAGCGCGTCATCAGCGCGCAGAGCATGAACGTGGACACCGTTTCGGGCGCCAC
>CAVHGQ010000149.1:0-3966 GCA_963635335.1 Candidatus Melainabacteria bacterium
CCACATTGAAACGGGGATGCGAAAGGCACACCGCTTCAGTTGAAGCAAGAAAACCGCTCAGTATGGGGCTGAGCATCATCCAGGAGGATTCACATGTCTTACGTAGTTGCTATCTCTGCTTTCTTTGTTGTTGCTGCTTTTGCTGCATTCATCAAGTCCGACTGCGGTAACGCCGCAGAGCTTCAGGCCAAGGCTTCCGAGGCTCGCAACGCTCGTCAGGCCAAGTTCGCTTCCGCTTCCAAGAGCGTTTATATGCGTCAGTTCGACGAGGCTGTTGCTTCTTACAAGTAAGCACCGAACATAACCCTCCGCGCGAAAGCGCTAACGGCTCCAGGGACCCCTGGAGCCGTTCTTGTTTTCGGGGGTCGCTTAGTTGAGGCTTGAGGTGTTTGCGGTGGAGTGCGCTGAGTTGCTGCAAAGGCGTATCTGCCCGTAGAGGCGCTAATTGGCGGCAGCCGAAGGTGCGGGGTGCAATGAAGCCCGATACAGGTGCAGCTATAGCGTAACCGAGGGGCTGCTGCGTCTTACGGATTTGGATCGCAGCCCTTGGCTCGGTAGTGTCTGCCTGTCCAATAGGCGGGGCTGTGGCGCGTCATAGGGCAACAAAAAACTCCCCCGTTCGTTTGAACGGGGGAGTTTCGTTACGCCTTTGGGCTAGGAGCCTTATGGCTCAGCTTGGATGGTGCGAAGGGCTATTCCTTGTGCTCCTTCACGGGCATGCCATCTTCAGCCTTGCCGCCGCGCATCTTGGCTTCGAGGATTGCCAGCTGACGCTCGGTTTCCTCGTCTTCAAGACGCTGGGCTTCCTTGCTTGCCGCGTAGTCGGCCTTGATCTTGTCGTTGTTGCAGAGCAGCAGGTACATGATGATCGAGGCAGGCAGGGCGATTGCGGCGCCGCGGGCAACTACCAGGCCAGCGCCCATGCCGGCCAGGCCCTTGTCCATGTCGTCGCGCAGCATGTTGCAGGCGATCTGTGCACATACGAAGCCCTGGATAACCATGATCACTACCAGCAGGGCGCCGGATGCTGCAAGCGAGGCCTCGTACAGCGGGTAGAGGAACAGGCCGATAACCGTGAAGATCAGGTTAGTGCCAGCACCATCGTAGATGGAGTCCATGCCCTCGCGGCCGCCAGACTTGTAGCGAGCGTAGGTAGCGATGCAGTACGGAGGGCTCAGCGGGCCGGCGAGTGCCGGGTAAGGAGCCACCAGCGAAAGGATGACGTTGCGCAGGCCGCAGATAACGTTGGTGCGGTTTGCGTTGAACTCGATGTGCTCGTCTTCGCGAACAGCGTTCAGGCCGAGCTCCTGCACGGTGATGAAGTCGCCGTAAGCGATGATCCATGCGGTGAGCGCATAGGGGATAGCAGTGAGCCAGATGGTGGGGTCAGTGCTGAAGCCGATGCAGAACGGGGATACCGCCTGAACCATGGCGCCGAAGTCGGGGATAACGACGATCTGGCCAGAGAAGTCGTACTTGAATTCGCCGGTAAGGCCACCGATCACGAACAGTGCCAGAACAGCCCACAGGAAGCTATAGTTGCCAAGCAAGGCCAGGAACTTGTTGGTGCCCATCTTATCGCGGACACGCTGGCTGAACATAAGCAGGCAAACAACGGTAAGGCCAACCAGGCAACCGATGGTTGCGGTGTCCATTGCGCCGCCTTCCTTCAGGCGAGCTGCAACGGAGTTGATGCCAGCGCCAAGAACGATGCCGCCCTTCAACGCAGGAGGCATGATGGTGTTCAGCTTCTTCGATAGGCCTGTGGCGCCTAACACTATGAACAATATGCCTAACTCTAACTGTATGGCGGTAAGCGCTTGAATTCGCACAACGCCTTCGGGAAGCGTTTCCAGGTAAAGCACGATAACTGCCATAGCCGCGGTGATCCAACCGCAGATGGAGCTTTCGCCCAGCAGCCAGTTCAGCGTGTAGCATGCCGTTTCGAACAGAACCAGTGCATATGCTACGTCTGGGTCCAGGCCAAGCGTGGCGGTGAGGACTGCCAGCGCACCGTAGGAAGTGCACGCATTCATCAGACCGGTGATCACTTCAGGACCAGAGATCTTGAAGTGGATGAACGGAATGCGAATACGGAACATGCCCAGACGGATGCACGGCTGGATGCCGCCGAATTCTCGTTTGAGAGCCATTCAAACCCCTCTCCTTGTCAGGTTCCACGCCTCTTTCGTGGAACGTCCCTTCTTTTCCATCTGCTTATTCGAAGAGACGCCGGAGGGGCTTCTCATTGGGGGGCTTTCGCGATATGCCCGATTCGCGAATAAGGGGATGGGAAACCGCTTCGTGCTCTGAAGCTGTTGCGGTTTGCGGAAGTTATTATCGGGCTATTAGGCCAAAAAAACACGTTCATAATCTATGGGTAATCATTCGCCGAATACCTATGAATGCGTTTAAGAAATTTAAACTAGGTAACAAAAATATAACTTCTGTGGGGCAAAAAAGCGTGAACACGTTATGAACGTGTTATAGGTGAATCGAATACATCGTTTTCATTTCGCTGGGCAATCAATAAGAGCAGCAAATTTTTTGCTGAGTGGGTGAATCTGCCTAAAAAACCAAGCGAAATAACCCACAGACAGTGTCTAAATGTGGAGTGAACGTGTTCAGTAATAATGAACGTGTTATTCCGTGAGCGGTTGATTCTGGTTGTGAACTGGCGCGATGTGTCAAAAAGCGGGGGATATATAGATCCTTGATGGCTGCTTGCTGGGGCGCCGCTTGCGCGCCTGCCTGCGTGATACCTTGGAGCGGTGTCTGTTAACAAGAACATACGTGGGTTCGCCTTTGCCTTGATGGGCGGCATCGGGTGGGGCTTCTCGGGCGCCTGCGCGCAATACCTGTTCACAAATTACGGCGCCGACCCGCTGTGGATATCCTCGGTTCGCATGCTGTTCGCCGGCTTGGTGCTGTGCGTGTTCGCGCTTGTTGCGTATCGCGGGCCGTTCCTGGCGTTGTGGAAGCGCCCTTCTACCGTGCTACGGCTGGCGGTGGTTGCCGTTTTCGGGCTGATGGCGTGCCAGCTTACCTATTTACTGGCAATCCAGAACTCGAACGCCGGTACCGCTACGGTGATCCAGTACATTGGCCCCGTGCTGGTGGTTTTCTATTTGTGCCTGCGCGCGCGGCGAGCGCCTTCGGGCCGCGAAGTTGCCGCGATGTTGCTGGTGGTTTCGGGCACGTTCCTTTTGGCCACGCACGGCAACCCGGCAACCATGGTGCTCTCGCCCGCGGGCCTGTTCTGGGGGCTTGTTTCCGCGGTGACGTACGCCGTGTACGTGCTGCTGCCACGCAAGCTCATGTTCCAATTCGGAAGCGTGCCCGTGGTGGCGGGCGGCCTGCTGGTGGGCGGCATCATCCTTTCGGTTGCCATCCAGTCGTGGAATTACGACACGGGCTTCGACGCAACGGGCTACCTGATGCTGTTCGTGGGCCTGGTGTTTTTTGGCACCATCGTGGGATTCACCTTGTTCTTCCAGGCGGTGAAGGATATTGGCGCGGCGAAGAGCGGGCTTATCGCCAGCATCGAAACGGTCTCGGCCACGCTGTTCGCGGTGCTGTGGCTGGGCACGTCGTTCACTTGGATCGACATCGTGGGGTTCGTTTTCATCATGTCCACCGTGTTCGTGCTGGCGAAGCATCCCGGCGATGGCGATATGCCGGCGAGCGAGGGCAGCGAATAGGCGCGTTTTGTCGCTTTATTGACGAACGGGTTGGCTATTGCGAAACGTAATGTAAATGGCCTGCAGGAGCGCAATGCTGGCGTTTCTTATTGCAGTTAAACACGTTCAGGGGCTTTCAGATTAACAATTGTAATAAGACTCGAGCGAATCAATATAGCTTTATAAGCACAACCGGGTTTCGAAGCCCATAATGAAGTCATTCCAGTTGCGGCTCTTACCTGGGGAGGCAAGAACGCAACATCCATTCCCACATCATGCTGGGGGG
>CAVHGQ010000150.1:0-3963 GCA_963635335.1 Candidatus Melainabacteria bacterium
ACCACCCGGCCATCGTCCACCACCGCGATGAAGTCGGCGTTGCGGATGGTGGAAAGCCTATGCGCAATAACCAGCGTGGTGCGGTTCTGGCTCAGCTGCTCAAGCGATTCCTGCACGCGCTCTTCGCTCTCGTTGTCCAAGGCGCTGGTGGCCTCGTCCAATATCAGCACGTGAGGGTCGCGCAGGAACACGCGCGCGATGGCGATGCGCTGCTTCTGACCGCCCGAAAGGCGCGTGCCGCGCTCGCCCACGAACGTGTCGTAGCCGTCTTCCAGCCCCTGCACGAACTCGTGGATGTTCGCCTGCTTCGCCGCCCACTCGATGCGCTCTTGGCTGGCGCTCGGATCGCCGTACATGATGTTCTCGCGGATGGTGCCTTCGAACAGGTACACGTCCTGCTGCACAATGCCCACCTGCGCTCGCAGCGACTCGATGCTGGCATCGCGCACATCCACCCCATCGATGCAGATGCTGCCCGCACTAACATCGTAGAAGCGCGGCAGCAGCGAGCAGGTGGTGGTCTTGCCACCGCCCGAAGGCCCCACCAGCGCCACCGTGCTGCCCGCCGGCACTTCCAGGTTCAGCCCGCGCAGCACTTCCTTGCCCTCCACGTAGGAAAAATGCACGTCCTTGTAGCTGATGGCCGGCGCGCCCTGCTCGCCCACGATAGGCGCCAGGTCCACCGCGTTCGGCTTGTCTTCAACCCCCGGCTGCTCGGCCAGCGTTTCCACAAAGCGGCGGAATCCCGCATAGCCCTTCTGGAACGTCTCGGTGAAGTTGATAAGCAGCTCCACCGGCGCGATGAAGATGCCGATGTACAGCGCATACATAACCATATCGGCCGGATCCAAGATGCCTTGCGCCACGAACAGCCCGCCGCCCACGATAGTGGCCGTGTACAGCGCGCCCGTGAAGAAGCTCGATGCCATCTGGAACTGCCCCATGAAGCGGTACGAAAGCTCCTTCGTCTCGATGAACTCGTCGTTTGCGTGGCCGAACTTGTCTATCTCGATGTCCTCGTTGCCGAAGCCCTTCACCACACGGATGCCGCCCAGCGAATCCTGCAAGCGCGAGTTGATGCCCGCCATCTTCACGCGGTTCTGCCGGAAGATGATGCGCTTGCGGTAGTTCTGCACGAACGAGTAGGTGGCCATAACCAGCGTCACCGCCAGCATCACCAACGTAAGCGGCACGTTGATGAACATCAGCAGCACGAACGAGCCCACGATCTTCAGCGTGGCGATGAAAAGGTTCTCGGGGCCGTGATGGGCCACCTCGGAGATGTCGAACAGGTCGGTTACCAGCTTCGACATCATCTCGCCGGTGTTGTTGCGGTCGTAGTACGAGAAGCTCAGGCGCTGGTACTGCTTGAACAGATCCATGCGCATGCGCGCCTCCATGCGCGCGCCCATGATGTGCCCCCAACAGGAAATGAAGTACTGGCATGCGCTGCGCACCACGTACATCAGCACTAAGCCCGCCGCCACCCAGGGCAGCACGCCCATGATGGCATCTTGCGCGTTCACGAAGAAATCGCGCACGAAGAAGTTCAGTATCTGCGGGAACGCCAGGTCCACCGCCGCGAGTATGGTTGCCGCTACCAGGTCGGCCACGAACAGGAACGTGAAGGGCTTGTAATAGCTCACGAACTTCCGCGCCACTTCCTTGAAGGGCACTTCCTGCTTCTCGGTTTCCTTCGCCTTACCCAATGCAAAGCCTCCTTGCGGGAGATGGCCGCAACCGCCCCGCTAGCCGTATCTGTTTCGCTCAATTTCACACCAGAGCGTAACACTCACCGATTACAGAGATGTTGCGCTCCGCGCTCAAAACCCGCCAGCCGCAGACCTCCTTGTGTGCCTCACCCCAACCAGGCAGCGGGCGGCCAGACCCAAGGCCTCCACCACTCCACCCGGCATGCCGCCCGCCTCCGCCACGCTGTTCAGCTCGCCGCTAGCCTCGGCCGCGCAGGCCCGCGGCCGAGGCCAAACCCCAGGCAGACGAACCCCGCCGCGCCGTCCGGCACAACCGCACATTCCCACGGGCGGCACCGGCGCTCTTGCCACCCGAACCCGCAGCCAGCACCGACGCGCCCAGCACCCGGGCCTCCGGCACCGGCGCGCCCCTGCCGCCAAAACCCGCCAGCCGCAACCCTACCGTGCCCCCCTCCGGCGCGATGGCAAATGCCGGCACCATACCCCCAGTAAACCTATAGAATGGACAAGATTTGTGAAACGCTTGACCAACCCTGCAATCGTTTTATAATCCGCCTTAATCCTACTAAACAGATAGGTTTTATAGAAAGGACTTGCGTTGAACTTCGACGCCATGGCGCAATACCTTCCTCTGTACGAGGACGCGGCGCTGCTGACGTTGAGCATCGGGTGGATCGGCATCGCCGGCTCCATCATCATCGGCCTTGTCGTGGCCATGATCGTGCACTTCCGCATACCGGTGCTTCGCCAACTTTGCCGCGTGTACATAGAGCTGTTCCGCAACACGCCGTTGCTCATCCAGCTGTTCTTCTTCTACTTCGGCCTTCCGCGCATGGGCATTTCCATCACGCCCGAGGTCTGCGGCATGCTGGGCCTTGCCCTGCACGGCGGCGCCTACATGGCGGAATCGTTCCGCGCAGGCCTGGAAAACGTGGAGCCCATCCAGCGCGAAAGCGCCATCAGCCTGGGCCTTTCCAAGCTGCAGGCCATGCGCTACGTAGTGCTGCCACAGGCTGTTTCGCTTAGCTTTCCCTCGTTCGTGGCCAACGTCATCTTCCTGCTGAAGGAAACCAGCGTGTTTTCCGCCATCAGCCTTATGGACCTGATGTTCGTCACGAAAGACCTCATGGGCCTGTACTACAAAACCACCGAATGCCTGGTGATGCTGGTGGCGTTCTACCTTGTCATCCTGGTGCCGGTCTCCGTTATCGGAACCTACCTTGAAAGGAGGTTGCGCCATGGAAGCTTTGGGGCTTGATGTCCTCTTCATGGGCTCTAACGCCGCGCGCCTTCTGCAGGGCCTTTGGGTCGCGGTGCAGATCAGCGCCATATCGGTAGTGCTCAGCATCATCCTGGGCATGCTCTTCGGCATCTTCATGACGTGGAAGAACCCTGTTGCCCGCGTTATCTCGCGCCTGTACCTGGAAATCGTGCGCATCATGCCGCAGCTGGTGCTGCTCTACATCGTGTTCTTCGGCGCAACGCGCGTGATGGGCATCAACATCTCGGCCGAGCTTTCCTCGGTCATCGTGTTCGTGTTCTGGGGAACCGGCGAAATGGGCGACCTGGTGCGCGGTGCCCTTACCAGCATCCCCAAGCAGCAGTACGAAAGCGCCGAGGCCCTTGGCCTTTCGAAGGCGCAGATCTACCGCCACGTCATCATCCCGCAGGCCATCCGCCGCCTGGTGCCGTCCTCGATCAACCTCATCACCCGCATGATCAAAACCACCAGCCTGCTGCT
Source organism: Candidatus Melainabacteria bacterium (assembly GCA_963635335.1). Classification (GTDB taxonomy): domain Bacteria; phylum Actinomycetota; class Coriobacteriia; order Coriobacteriales; family Eggerthellaceae; genus Anaerotardibacter. The sequence goes on from CAVHGQ010000150.1 coordinate 3,454, forward strand.
GATGATCGGCGTTATCGAGATGATGAAAGTTGGTCAGCAGATCATCGAGGCCAACCGCATGACCTCGCCAAACGCCGTTTTCGGCATCTACGGCACCATCATGTTGCTGTACTTCATCATCTGCTGGCCCATCAGCATGCTGGCAAGCCACCTCGAGAAGAAATGGAATTAGGCAATGAGCGAAACCGCCCTGCTCTCCATCGAGCACCTTAAGAAGGCCTACGGCGAAAACGTGGTGCTGAAAGATATCAACCTTACCGTGAAACGCGGCGAGGTAATCGTGGTCATCGGTCCTTCCGGCTGCGGCAAGTCCACCTTCCTGCGCTGCATCAACGCGCTTGAGCCCATCCAGGGCGGCACCATTGAAATCGGCGGGACGAACGTCAACGGCTCCGAGAAGGAACTCACCGAGCTTCGCCAGAAGGTGGGCATGGTGTTCCAGAGCTACGACCTGTTCCCGCATATGACGGTGATCGACAACATCACGCTTGCGCCCATCAAGGTGAAGAA
>CAVHGQ010000151.1:0-3938 GCA_963635335.1 Candidatus Melainabacteria bacterium
TCTTTGCGAAACCATCGTACATATCGGTCCACTCGTAGTTCTCGCCTTCGGCGGCAGCCTTCAGGTTCGCGGCGGTATCGCCCAGGCCGCCCAGCTCCTTGAACCACATCTTGGCGTGGGCCTTCTCGTTTTCGGCGGTTTTCAGGAACAGGGCAGCGATCTGCTCCATGCCTTCCTTCTTGGCGACGGAGGCGAAATAGGTGTATTTGTTGCGTGCCTGGGATTCGCCGGCAAACGCGGTTTCCAGGTTCTTTTCGGTCTGCGTACCTGCGTATTTATTCGTAGACATATCGGGCTCCTAACTGGGTTGGTCAACACCCTTAACTTACGTGGCGCGCGCCCAGTTAGTCAACGGAAACACGGACTTGAAAATAAGTTGTATACCGGGGTAATCAATGACGGCGTAACGAGCAGATGTTCTCGGTGTGCCCTGTGTGGGGGAACATGTCCACGGGCTGCACCTCGGCAAGTTCGTAGCCGTGTTGCACCAGGTACTCCACGTCGCGTGCCTGGGTGGTGGGGTTGCAGGAGATGTAGACGATGCGCTTGGGCGCCAGCGTGCAGGCGGCGTTCAGGAATTGCTCGTTGGAGCCTGCGCGCGGCGGGTCCATCAGCAGCACATCGAGCGATTCGCTTTCTTGTGCCAGCCGGCTCATGTACTTGCCGGCGTCGTCGGTGGCGAAGTTGGCGTTCTCAATGCCGTTGTGGCGGGCGTTCTGCTGGGCGTCCTTGATGGCGGAAGCCACGTTGTCCACGCCGATGACGCGCGCGGCGTGCGCCTGGGGTGCATCGGGCAAGCCCTTTGCCGCCACCAGGCCGATGGTGCCGGTGCCGCAGTAAGCGTCCATGGCGGTCTCGGTGCCGGTAAGGTGCGCCATCTCGATGGCCCTGCGGTACAGCACCTCGGTTTGCGTGGCGTTCACCTGGTAGAACGAGTGGGACGATATGCGGAAGGTGAGTCCGCACAGCTCATCGATGATGAAGCCGGGGCCGTACAGCGTTTTCTCGCCCTCGCTTCCCAAGATCACGTTGGTTTGGCGGGTGTTCACGTTCTGCACCACCGTGGTGATGGTGGGGCAGCGCTTCTTCAGCTCGCGGCAGAAGTTGCGCGAGGCGGGGAATTCCTTGCCGTTGGTTACCACGGTGACCAGCATTTCGCCTGATGAGTGCCCAACGCGCACGATGGCGTGGCGGATAAAGCCCGTGCCCGCGTCCTCGTTGTAGGGCTGCATGTCGTAGCGCTGCATCAGCGAGCGGATGGCCAGCACCACGCGCTTGGCGTCTTTGTTCTCCAGCAGGCATTCGTCGGTGTTGATGACGCGGTGCGAGCCAGCGGCGTACATGCCGCACAGGATTTCCCGCTTGGTGCCGTTGCCGGCATGGTGCTTCCCGCCCTTGCTTCCTTTGGCGTTCTTGCCGCGCGGCGCTTTCCCGCCCGGGATCTTCTTGCCCGGCACATAGGGCGAAGTGACCTTGTTGCGGTAATGGAACGGATTGTCCATGCCCGCGATGTGGTTGAACACGGTGGCCTCGCCGGCCAGGGGCTCGAACAGCTCGATCATTTCGCTCTGCTTGCGTTGCAGCTGCTCTTCGTAAGGAAGGAAAAGCAGCTGGCAGGCGCCGCACTGTTTCTGAGCGGGGCACTGAGGCGTGTTCATGGGGCAGGCTCCTAACATCCGTATGCTGGGGAAACGCTGATGGGTGCCGCGAGCTCTGCGCGCACGGGACGAGGCACCTTAATCGGTGTTTCCTCCAGAAGTGTAGCGGAAGGCTCGCCGTCGTCGCAGTGCGCTGGGCTACGGCGACCGGGTTCCACTATTGCGGGCGCCGCCGGGATGCGTCGTTCCCTTCGCACTGTCCGCCGGCCAAGCCTCGATCCGCTGCGCCGTGACGCCATCGCGGACTGCTACAGGCGGAACCGCGCCACGCCGCCCGCACCGAGCCGTAGGTAACGTGTTCGTTGGGTTTGTGTGAAGAAGGGCATTCGCTTCTAAAACAGAATTTAATTCGGTGCCATCATGGGTAGCGAGAAAACGTTTAGGCGCTCCCGTTGCGGGGGCGCTTTCTTTATCCCCGTTGCATTCGATTGGAGATGAGATGCCCTATGGATAGATTCGGCTTTTGCCGCATGCTGTTCGAGGAAACGCGGTACATGAACCTGACCATCAAGGAAACCCTGGCCGATGTTATCAAGCGCCACGACCTGAACCATTTCCAGGCTCACCTTCTGGGCGACCTGCATTCCGAGGACGGCCAGCCCATTCGCCAGCTTGCCGACCATATCTGCGTGAAGCCCTCCAACTTCACTCCGCTGGTGCACTCCCTAGAGGAGCGGGGGCTTATCGAGCGCCGGCAGGACGAAAAGGACAAACGCTCGTATCGCATCTACCTTACCCCGGAAGGCCGGGCGAAGTCCGAGGCCATCGACAAGGATTTCGCGCAGCTGTTCGGTGGTGACAATGCCCAGGCCAGCGAGCTGCAGCATCAGGTGCTTGCTGGGTTCAAGGCATTCCGCCAGCTCGCCGAGATGGGGAGCGCCCCCGCATCTGGCCGCGGCCAGGCGCCCAACGAAGAATAACCATCCAACGGAGAGGAAGAGTAAATGGGACTTACCAGAAACCAAGTAGTCATCGTCGCGGTTCTGCTTGCCGGCGCCACCCTAGTGGTGCTGAACCAGACGCTCCTTTCGCCGGCGTACCCCTCCATCATGGCCGACCTTGGCGTGGACGCCACCACGGTTCAGTGGCTCACCTCGGCCTATTCGTTGGTAGAGGCGGTTATCATCCCGCTTTCCGCTTACTTGGTGGGGCGTTTCCCTACACGCAAGCTGTTCATTATCGGCATCTCGTTCTTCGCGGTGGGCTCGCTGTGCGCAGCGCTTTCGCCGTTCTTCGGCATCCTGCTGCTGGGACGCGTGCTGCAGGCTATGGCGTGCGGCGTGGTTATGCCCATGGTGTTCACCGTTATCCTGCTCATCTTCCCGCGTGAGAAGCGCGGCCAGGCCATGGGCATCGTTTCCCTGGTCATCGGGTTCGCGCCAGCGGTAGGCCCCTCTGTTTCCGGTTTGCTGGTAGATTCCATCGGTTGGCGCGCGCTGTTCGTGGTGGTGTTCACGTTGGCGCTGGTCATCGTGGTGCTTTCCGTGCTGTTCCTGAAGAGCTACGGCGAATTCGAGCCCACTAGCTTCGACAAGCCCTCCGTTGCCCTGTGCTCGCTGGGCCTGCTCTCGCTGCTGTACGGCCTGGCTACCATCACCTCTACCAGCAACGTGTTTACCTCGGTGGGGCTCATCGTTGTGGGCGCGGTGCTGCTCACGTTCTTCGTGCGCCGTCAGCTGAAGCTGGAAGTCCCGCTTCTGAAGGTCTCCGTGCTGAAGAGCCACCGCTACGCCACGGCCGTCATCGTGGTTGCCATGCTGCAGGCCGCGCTGGTGGGCACGGGCGTGCTGCTTCCCATCTACCTGCAGAACCTGCTGGGCATCTCGGCGCTGGGCACCGGCCTTATCATGCTGCCGGGTGCTGTGGTGGGCGCCGTGATGGGCTACTTCGCCGGCCGCCTGTTCGACAAGTTGGGGCCGCGCCGCGTCATCATCCCCGGCGCTGCCGTTTCCGCCATCGGCGGTTGCGGGCTGGTTGCCTTCACGCTGAGCACGCCGGTGCCGTTCATCATCTTCGTGTACACCTGCCTGGGCGTTGGCATGCAGGCCATCATGACCCCGCTGAACACCTGGGGCCTGAACTCGCTGGACAACCGCGTTATCCAGCACGCGAATGCCCTGCAGAACACGTTGAACCAGGTGGGAGCCTCGCTGGGCACCGCCATCCTGGTCTCGCTTTCCGCAACCTCCGCATTCCTGTTCCCCGACATGCCCACGCTTGAACGCGCCATGGCGGGCGACCGCATCGCGTTCGTGTTCACTGCGCTTATCATGCTGGCCA
>CAVHGQ010000152.1:0-3933 GCA_963635335.1 Candidatus Melainabacteria bacterium
GCCGAGCAAGAGGCAGAATGTGCCAGCCCCAAGCAGGACAACCGAGAACGACGACAGGGAAGCAGCCATCGCTGCAACAAAGGCGACCAGCACGAACATGAGCATGGACACAGAAAGGATGAATCCTGTAATCAACCCCACGATAAGCGCCATGGCGAAGATGCGCAGCAAACCCGCGAAGTCGTAGCGGAGCATTGCCCATATCTTGTTGAGCTGGAAGCCGGCAGAAAGCGTGCCGTACAAGGCGGTGCGCATGGATCCCACCCAGGCGAAGAAGCAGACCGCGAAGGCAAGGATGAACGCCACCAGCGCAAACAACATGCTGAAGAACAGCCCGCCCATAACAGGCGCATAGGAATAATAGGCGCCGCTCATCGTCACACCAAGCGCCCCACCGGCAACGGCCGTGCCCGATACCAGCTGGGAAGCAAGATTGAACACCCCGGGCACCAGCGAGAACACGAGCATGATAAGGAAGATGAAGAAGCCGCGCTTGTAGAGGTTGCCGTCTTCGTTGCCGAAGATCTTATCGGGCATAGGGCGATGGACGTTCCATGCGATATCGCGCGCCCAGGCGTAAAGGTAGCCGTAGAGCACGACCTGGCCGAAGATGGGCACCAGGCACAGCAGCCCCAGGCGCAACAGTTTCGATATCCAACCAGGCGACTTCGTTATGTCGCCCCAAGCAGCAGCAAAATAGCCTTTTTCCATTGGGCTGTCCTTCCGTTCCCCAAGGCATTGCCGCAGGGAATCCGCCTACATAGCGCAACGCAGGCGGAAGCGCCCAGTTGCCTGTTCAACTATAGGCAAGAATGCCCACCGGCAGAAGGCGGCGCCCCAAACGTTTCCATTCGGGAACCTTGCAGAACCGGCAGAATCCGAAGGGGCGGCCGAAAGCACCCGGCAATCGCCCTGCCCCACCCCAGATCGCAACCCGCTTGCCCGCAACAACCCCCGAACCCGCAAAAGGTCCGCAGAAAAGAAAAACGCCCGACCAACGGCCGGGCGTTTCGAAGATAACTCGGGAAAATGAGTTACTTGAGGCTTACAGCAGCGCCAGCTTCCTCGAGCTTAGCCTTGATCTCCTCAGCCTTGTCCTTGGCAACGCCTTCCTGTACAGGAGCGGGAGCGCCCTCGACAACTTCCTTAGCTTCCTTCAGGCCAAGACCGGTGATCTCACGGACAGCCTTGATAACAGCGATCTTGTTGTCGCCGAAGCCCTCGAGAACAACGTCGAACTCGGACTTCTCGGCAGCGCCGCCCTCAGCACCAGCAGCAGGTGCAGCAGCAACAGCAACGGGAGCAGCAGCGGATACGCCGAAGGTCTCCTCGATGTCCTTTACGAGCTCAGAAGCCTCGAGCAGGGACATTTCCTTAAGAGCCTCAATGATCTCTTCGCGAGAAACAGCCATGTTAGTTTCCTTTCATAGGGCCGGGAACCTTTCCCCGACCGAATTTTCAACAAATGTTATGCGGCTAGGCCGCAAGCGGAAGCCTTACGCAGCTTCCTTCTGGTCGGCAACAGCCTTGGTAGCCTGAGCCAAACCGCTGGGCACGCCGTTGAGGGCAACAGCGAGACCACGGGCAACGCCGGAGATAGCGCCTGCGATCTGAGCGTAGAGCTCTTCGCGGGAAGGCAGGGATGCGATAGCTTCCACTTCCTGTGCGCTGACAGCGGCACCGTCCATAAGACCGCCCTTGATGGTAAGGGTTTCGTTGGTCTTGGCGAATTCCTTAACTGCCTTTGCAGCAGCGGCAACATCATCGCCCGCGAACACGAATGCACTGGGGCCATGGAGGATGTCGTCGAGCGTGGGCAGCTCAGCCTCGGAAAGGGCGATGTGCATAAGGGTGTTCTTGTACACCTTCATGCTTGCACCGGACTCACGAACGCTGCGACGGAGAGCCTGGACTTCCTTGACGGTAAGACCGCAAGCGTCCACAACCCAAACCGCACCTGCGCCCTCGAGGTCTTCCTTGATGGTTGCGAGCGTAGCTTGATTCTTCGAACTTGGCATTGATACACCTCCTTTTTCCCAAACTCGGGTTCCGCCCCAAGGGGTGGAGTCGTGCTTGGAAAAAAGAACGACCCCTACCGTCCTAAGACGCAGGGGTCGAAAAAGCGCGATACTTATCAACCACCTCGGCGGGCCGCTTCGAATGCGATTAAACCTTTCGGTGCCTGCTGTCTAGGGCAGCGGAACAGATTTCCGTTCGCCGTGAAAAACACAGCTCGAACAGTTTCCCAAAACCGCCAGCGCCCGTCAAGCATTTGCTTTGTTTCGACCACATTTCCTGCATGCGCGTACCGTGGGCGGCGCAATTGCGCGCGTTACCGTTCACAGCCGCATGCCCATCGCCCACGAACCCAGCCTTGAACCGAGCGCCCAAAATACCGAATCTTGTATCCAGGTATAGAGAAAGGACCCCCATGAAAGTAGCGTTCTTCCCTGGGTGCATGGTTGACATGTTCTACCCCGAGGTGGGAATCGCTGCCGTGAATGTGCTTGAGCGTCTTGGCTGCGAGGTTATGCTGCCCGACGATCAGGTATGTTGCGGCCAGCCCTTCTCGAACTCGGGCTACATCGAAGAAGCCAAGCCCATGATGAGGAAGGTCGTCGACGCCTACAGCGGATATGACGCCATCGTTTCCTTGACGGGATCGTGCGCGTGGGCCATCAAGGCCGAGTACCCGCAGTTCTTCGCCGATGACCCCATCTACAGCCGCAAGATCGCCGAGCTTGCCCCGCGCATCTACGAGTTCACCCAGTTCATCGTGGACGTTCTGGGGGTCACCGACGTGGGAGCCCATCTTGACGGCACCGTGACCTACCACAAAAGCTGCCACCTTACGCGCATGCTGGGGGTCGAGGAACAGCCGCTGAAGCTGCTGCAGAACGTGGAAGGCCTGAGCTACATCGAGATGCCCGAGGCAGGCCGCTGCTGCGGATTCGGCGGCACGTTCAGCGTGAAGGAGCCCGAGGTTTCCGGCCACATGGTGCAGGAGAAAGTGGCCTTCGCACTGGCTACCGACGCCGACTACCTGTGCGGCGCCGACCAGGCGTGCCTGATGAACATCAAGGGCGCGCTCGACCGCCTTATCGAGCAGGGCGTTGTTTCCAGCAACATGAAGGTGCTGCACATTGCGCAGATCCTCGATTCCAGATTGGAGGCGTAAGCGATGGCCATCATCTACGACGACGCTCCCCTAGAGGACCGCATCCACCGGGCGCTTTCCGACACGTTCAAGCACCACGCCATCGAAACGGCGCAGGACGTTATCACCGGCAAGCGCGATGCGCTGGTAGCCGAAGTGGACAACTGGGAGGAATTCCGCCAGCATGCGGCCGATATCCGCGACCACGTTCTGGCGAACCTGGACTACTACATCCGCGAGTTCGCCACCAACGCCCAGAAGAACGGTGCGCACGTGCACTTCGCCCCCACCGATGAAGACGCCCTGGAGTGCATCCTGGACATCTTCGAGGAGGCCGGCGCGAAAACCTGCGTGAAGTCCAAGAGCATGATGACCGAGGAAATAGGGCTGAACCCCTTCCTTGAAGAGCACGGCATCAAGCCCGTGGAAACCGACTGCGCCGAGCACATCATCCAAACCGCGGGCAACGCACCTTCGCACATCGTGGTGCCGGCACTGCACTTCGACCGCACTTCCATCCGCAACCTGTACCGCGAGCAGAAGGGCTACGAGGGCACCAACGACCCCGAGGAGATCACGCGCTTCCTGCGCAAGACGCTGCGCCCCGAGTTCATGAACGCCCCCATCGGCGTGACCGGCTGCAACTTCGGCGTGGCCGAGACCGGTTCGTGCACCCTGGTTTCCAACGAGGGCAACGCGCGCATGGCCTCGAGCATCCCCGAGACGCAGATCGTGGTGATGGGCATGGAGCGCATCGTGCCCGACCTGCGCTCGCT
>CAVHGQ010000153.1:0-3877 GCA_963635335.1 Candidatus Melainabacteria bacterium
TCAATTCACCAAGACCGCTGCCCCGCAGCACACCTGCCTAAAAGCAATTCCCCGGATAACGGCCATCGCCCTGGGGTATCCCACCGATCAGCGGGGCTACCCGCCCCGCCCCTAGCGGCTCCGCCGTCTAGCAGGAGTACTCCAACGTCGCGCAGTCGCAGCCGAGCACCTGGATGTCAGCGTCGTAGAACGCCTGGATGGCACGCGCGGCAAGCAGCACGTCGCGAGCGCCTGCCGTCTCGTACGCAGAATGCATGGCAAGTTGAGCACAGCCCACGTCTACCCCATGGATGCTGGCCTGCATGTTCGAAAGGTTGCCCAGCGTGGAACCGCCCGCCATGTCGCTGCGGTTCGCGAAGCGCTGGAACGGCACGCCAGCGTTATCGCACACCGCACAGAACACCGCGCGGCTGAAGGCGTCGGTGCAGTACTTCTGGTTGGCGGCTTCCTTCACCACAATGCCCTGGTTCAGGTAGGCGCGATTGCCCTCGTCCGATTTCTCGGGATGGTTCGGATGCACGGCATGGGCGTTGTCGCAGCTCACCAGCATCGACGCAGCAAGTGCACGGCGGAACATCTCGTCGGTGCCGCCCAGCGCCGCATTCAGGCGCTTCAGCGTGTCGGGCAGGAAAGTGGAAAGGGCGCCCTGCATGGTGTTCGAGCCCACTTCCTCGTTGTCGAAGCAGCAGAACACCGAAACGCTGCCCTGGTTGCTGGAGCGCAGGAACGCATCGAGTGAGGCATAGGCGCACATAAGGTCGTCCAGCTTGGGGGCGGAAAGGAACTCGTCTTCAGCGCCCCAGATCATAGGCTCCTGGCGGTTCACCAGGAACACATCGCGCCCCATTATCTGCTGAGGCGAAACGCCCAGTTCGCCCGCCAAAAGCTCGTCGAATTCGGCGGCGGAAAGCGCACCGGCGGAAAACAGCGGGCACAGGTCCGCTTTGCGGTTCGGAGCGAACCCGTTGTTCACGCCGTGATCCATGTGGATGGCCAGGCTGGGGATGATGGCGACTTCGTGGTCGAGCGACACCAGCATGCTCTCGATGCGGTTCTCGGTTTCCACCATAACGCGGCCGGCAACCGAAAGCGGGCGGTCGAACCAGGTGTAGTCCATCATGCCGCCATAGGCTTCCACATTCAGGCGCGCATATGGGCCTGGCCCCTCGAGCGCCGGGTTCGCCTTCAGCTTGAACGTGGGCGAATCGGAATGCGACGCGGCAATCTGGAAATGACAGCACGCAGGACGCACATCGCTTCCCACCTTGAACGCGATGACGCTGGAATTGTTGCGCACCGTGTAATACGAACCGCCCGGCTCGCATTCCCAAGGGCGCACTTCGGGCAGGTACACGAAGCCCGCATCGTCCAGGCGGGCGCGGATGGAGCGCACGGTATGGAACATGCTGGGGCTTTCCTTGATGAAGCCCAGCAGCCCTTCCGCCGCCAAGCGCTCCCCGTACGAAAGCCCGTCAACCATAGAAGCAGCCATAGCCGCACCCCTTTCCCGCGCAAGCACGCAAACAACTACGCCTAGTCTACCAGGTGGAAAAGGGCCACCGGGCGCAAGGCGTGGCAAGACGGCCGGGCCCAACAAGACGAGTGCGCCCAAACGCAAACGACACCAGGCCGCCCGAAGGGTCCAACACCCCCGGCCAGGCCGATGCCCAGCCCTAGCGCTCCCAGCAGCCCCCATCAAGCAAAAGCCCGCGCCACCTGGGCACGGGCTTTCGCGTTAGAACCAACCGGTATAGGTTTTCTGCACCACGGCGCTAGCAACCCAGTTCGCCAACGTGATGAAGTCGAACACCGGCAGCCCCGTGGCCTTCTGGATGGCGGCGGCATACGGCGGAAGGTCGCTGCATTCCAGCAAGATGGCCTTCACCTCGGGATGATCGGAGCACAGCCCGCGCGCCAGGGTGCACAAGTCGTCGGTGAGCTTGCCGTTGTCCAGCTCGTGGTGCCCCCAACGGATGGGCGCGAAGCTCTCCAGGTCGCCCACGTTCTGCACCACCAAACGGCTCATGTCAGAACCCACGTTCGCCAGAAGCTCGTCGTTCAAGCTGGAGCCATCCGCGCAGAACACCGCGATGGAGCCCTCCTGGGCAAACCCCGCCTTGATAACGGGCAGCTGGCACAGGCTGCTCATGAACACCGGCACGTCAACTGCGGCGGCAACATCGCGCTGGAAGTGGGCGAAGTACCCGCATGCGCCGATGATGGCGCGCACGCCCTGCGCCTCCAGCTTGCGAGCCGCGTCCACCACCATCTGCTTGATGGCAGGATCGCCCGCGAACAGCTGCTCGATCTCGAAATCGACCACCTCGTAGCACACGGGGTAGTTGAACGTGCATGCGTTGGCCACGTTGCCCGGAAGCTTCGGGTAATCCAGCTTCACCGCGATGATGCCCAGTACCTGCCCCGAAAAAGAACGGGGCGGAAGCCCGTGAGTGCCACGAACCTCCGCTTCCGTTTCGAGTGCACCGTATGCGCCCTTCCAGTTGCTCATCTACTCGCCCTCTGCGGGGGTGTAGTCGCCTTCGCGCAGGTACGCCTGCATCTGTTCCTTGGTCATATGGCCGATGCCCAGCTCTTCCAGGGTAAGGCCGGTTTCGAAGAAGTTGGTCTTGTTCATCACGCCGCCGAGCACGATCATCGAGTCGATGATGGGCGTGGGCACACCGAACTTCTTGCCCAGCTCATGGTACACATGGCAGCCAACCGGCACGTCCTCGGTAACGTAGCGGTTCTTGATGCTGAACGGGCCGGTGGCAAAGCCCACTTCCCACTGCTCTTCGAACGGCACGTTGCAGCCTTCGCCCATGTACTCTTCGCCCAGAACGCTGGTGCGCTGGTAGAACACTTCCTTCTTGAAGGGCTGGATGCCAACGCCCATGGCCTCCGCCAAGGCAATCTCCTCGTTGTAGAACTGGTACTGCACCTCGGAAATGGAGGGGCAGAACGAATGGGAGTAGATGGAGTAGTCGTGGATGTTCTTGTCCAGCACCGTGCCGAAGTTCTCCATCGTGGAAACGCCCAGAACCGTGCCGGGGACGTGGATAACCGGGTTCACGTTGGAGAAGCCGATGTCCATGACGGTATCGCCGCACACTGCGCCGTCGCCTTCGGTGATGGCATCGAAGCAGCCCAGAGCCTTGGAGCTTTCAACGAAGTCCTCGGTGTCCTTCGCGGGAAGCGCAGCGCCGCGCAGCGTGATGGCGCGGTACACCAGCGAGCAGGTGGGCTTGGCAACGCCGCCCTCGGTGTCGACGCGGGTGCCGTACGGCGCGGAAGACCAGCCGCCGATAACGACGTTCTTGGTGCAGCCCATTTCGCGCATCATCTTGCGCAGCTTCAGGCTGCCGTAGTTGTCGGGGATGATGTGAACGATCTGGCCGTCTTCCAGCACGGGGATAAGCTCGCGGAAGAACACCTCATGCGCGATGGACGGGATGCCCACGATGATGAGCTTGGCGCCCTTCACGGCCTCGGCAACGGAGTTGGTGGCCATGGCGAACTCGCCCTTGCCCATGCGGCGGAAGCCGTACTTGGTCTGCGTTCCGGGAGCCTTGTCCTGCAACGTGATGCCGGTGCGCATTACCGTGCCCAGCGCGCCCTCGAAGAACGGATCCAGGTCGCAAATGCGAACTTCCTGCCCTGCCAGCGCGCAATCGGCGCCGCACGTTTTGCCAACAGCGCCACCGCCGAGCACGGCGATAGGGGCCTTGCGCAATTCCTCTACATTGATCAACTCAACAACCTCCAACCTTTATTGCCGGCACGCACCGGGGCTCTATCGCCCGCGAGCCGGCATTGTTCTATACGCAAGAAAACGCCTGGGGCCGCCTTGCGAGGCGCGCACCCAGGCGCTCTTCGA
>CAVHGQ010000154.1:0-1439 GCA_963635335.1 Candidatus Melainabacteria bacterium
GCGGCGGTTCTCGCTGAACAGAACCAGAAGGCCCACGCCGGCGGAAACCAAGAGCCCGGCCATCATGGCGCCGGTGCCCAGGATGCCGTCAAGGTAGAGCTGCGTGATAACCACGCTGGCACCGCAGTTCGGGATAAGCCCCACCAGGGCCGAACCGAAGATGGCGATACCGGGGTTGCCCGACAGGAATTCGGTCACCGCTTCTTCGCCGGCAAGCTCCATGGCCGCGTTCAGCGCCAACGAGATAAGGAACACGATAACGGCCACCTGCAGCGTGTGCTTGGCGGCGCAGAGCACGATGCCGCCCCAAGAACTTCCCTCCTCGGCGCAATGGCAGCCAGGGTTGTGGCAGTGCTCGTCGCCGAACACGTGCGTGTCCGCGGAATGCTCGTGCTCGCAGTTGCAGGAATGCTCGTGGCAATGCTCGTGTTGGGCCGCTTCTCGCTGATGGGCAACCTTCAGCCGCAGGCGCAGCACCGCATCGATGGCGAAGCCCATCGCCATGCCGATAACCATCTTGCAGCCGATGATGGAGAGCATCACGGCAGGGTTCACCTGCTCGGCGATGAACAGGGGCAACATCTCGTCGGAGGTGGAAAGGTACACGGCGAACAGCGTTCCCAGGGTGATGGCGCGGCTGCCGAACAAGGCGGATCCGGCGGCGCTGAAGCCGCATTGCGGCACGGCGCCCAGCACGGCGGCAACGGCGGGCCCGAGGCGGCCGGCCTTCTGCACCAGTTCCTCGGTCTTGTTGCCGGCCTTGTGCTCAAGCGCCTCGAGCAGCAGGTAGGTTACCAGCAGGAACGGCACCAGGTAGACGGTGTCCTTGAAGACGTCGGCCAGCAGGTCGCAGATAAGCTCTTCCATCTACGCCCCCTGCTTCGCCAGGCACTGCTCGCACATGCCGTACAGCACGGTTTTGGTGGGGTTGATGCGCACGTGGTGGTGCTCGATCACGTGCTCGTAGAGCTTCTGCAGCTCGCCGCAGTCGATGGGGGAAAGGTCGCCGCAGCACTCGCACTTCAGGAAGAAGTACACGCCTTCAGGCGCGTCGGGCAGGAAGCGGTAGCACACGCTGCTCATGCCCTCGATGGTGGTGCGGGCGATAACGCCCTCTTCCTCGAGGCGTTCCAGGTTGCGGTACACCGTGGCGGTGCCCACCTGCGCGCCCTGCTCCTTCAGGTCGTGGATAACGTCCTTGCTGGTGAAGAAGGGCTTGCGGTGCGCCTGGATGCAGGAGAGGATAAGCTCCTTCTGTTTGGTGCGGTATTGCTTTGCCTCGGCGTTCTGCGGCAAGGGGCGCTCCTGATGTCCGTTGAAATGAAAACGGGTCTCATTTTCAGCAGGGGCGCCGGGGTTGTCAATAGAAATGAGAAAAGTTCTCATTTCTGAGAACTTTTGAGAAGACCTGCAGATTTGCTCAGATGTTCGAAGGTGTG
>CAVHGQ010000154.1:1678-3867 GCA_963635335.1 Candidatus Melainabacteria bacterium
CCCCATGCTCATGCCGCTTGGCGTGGGCCAGCTTCTCCCATGCGGAATCGGAGCAGATGAGCATCACGCCCAGGATGAACCAGACAATGGGGTGGATGCCGAACACGGGCGTTTGCCCGGCCAGCGCGGCGATGCCGATGCAGATCATGACGAACCCGAGGATGACCGAGCCGACCTTCACCTTCATGCTTCCTCCTGTCTGGCGCTTGCGTTCGCTCCCCATAATAAGGCAGAACGGGAAGTGCGTGCGCCGGCGCGCCGCTGTTCGGGGCGCAGGGCGCTACTTGTCATCGTTTCGTTGGAATCTGCGCAAGAACTGCCGTTTAATCTGGTTATCCCGTGCATTCCACGTGCGGGTTTCCTGTTCGCCCAGGCCGGCTAGGCAAGCGCGATGCCGCGCGGCTCTATAATCAGGCAGTCGCAGGCACTGCCTGCGTTTTCATTCCAACACGACTTCGCCAGGGAAAGGGCGGGCACCCGAAGCATGCAGCAACGAAACGCCAGGCACTCACAGACACCTTCCTCGTTCGGGGATCGCGCCCGCGCTGCGGTGGGGCGGGCGTCGGCTGCGCACGACAAGGCGTTCGACAAGCGCTTCGGCGGTGGCCGCAACGGCAAGCGCCCCCGCAAGCCCAAGCGCCCCAACCCGGTGAAGCAGGCCATCAACGACTGGTGCAACCGCCTGCTGGGCGTTGCCTCCGAGCGCTCCTTCGACCAGGAGGAAGAATACGAGTCGCACCGCACCACGCGCGACTACATCTGCAACACCCTGGGCACCGGCGCGTGGGGCATGGTGTTCCCCGTGCTCACCATCGTGGTAACGCAGCTGTGCGGCGCCGAGCAGGCGGGCATGTTCTCCATGGCGTTCATCATCGGCACGCTGCTGATGATCTTGGGCAACTACGGCGTGCGCACCTATCAGGTCTCCGACATCGACGAGCGCCATTCGTTCTCCGACTACCAGGTGAACCGCGTGGTCACCTGCATCCTGATGATGGTGGTGGCCTACGTGTACTGCGGCATCCGCGGCTACAGCGAGCAGATGTTCACCATGTGCATGGGCGTGTGCGCCTACAAGATGATAGATGCCCTGGCCGATGTATACGAAGGTCGCCTGCAGCAGGCCGACAAGCTGTACCTGGCGGGCATTTCCCAGGCATTCCGCTCGCTGGCGGTCCTGGTGGTGTTCTCTATCTTCCTGTTCATATCACGCGACCTGGGGCTTAGCAGCATCGCTATGGCGGTGGCGGCGGTCCTTTCCTTCGTGTTCCTCACGTTCCCGCTTTCGCTTCTGGAAACGCCGAAGAGCGCCCGCATGAGCGCCCAGAGCATCGCCGCGCTGTTCAAGCAGTGCTTCCCGGTGTTCATCGCGCTGTTCATGTACGCACTCATCGACAACATGCCGAAGTTCGTCATGGAAACCGCGCTTTCCTACGACAACCAGCTGTATTTCAACGCGCTGTACTTCCCGGCGCAGGCAATCCTGCTCACGGTGGGCTCGGTGTACAAGCCGCTGCTGGTGCGCATGGCGCAGATGTGGGCCGATGCGGAAAAGCGCGCCCGCTTCCACCTGGTTATCCTGGCCATCGTGGCGCTGGTCATCGCCCTCACGCTGGTGGTTATCTTCCTTATGGCGTGGATCGGCATCCCCATCATGAGCTTCATGTACGGCGTCGATTTCGAGCAGTTCCGCGGCCTGAGCTACATCATGATCGCAGCGGGCGGCGTTACGGCTATCATCGACTTCCTGTACCAGGTGATCACCGTGCTGCGCCGCCAGAAGTCGGTGATGAAACTGTACCTCATCACCTTCGGCTTCTCGCTGTTCATCCCCATTCTGCTCATCGACTTCACAGGCCTGCCTGGCGCCGTCATCGGCTACCTTATCGTTATGACAATCCTGCTGGTGCTGCTGGTGTGGGAGTACATCAGCATCTGCATCGACCTTGCGAAGCACCCGGTCAGCCCCATGGAAGCCGCGCAGGCGCAAGAGCCCGTTGTGGAAATTGAGGCAACGCTGGCAGGGGAGGCTCCCGCAAGCAGGGGGGCGCACGCCCAGGGTCAGCGTTCGGGGAGCGGAAGCCCTGCTGTTGGAACTTCCCGCAACGTGGCGGGCGCTTCTTCGCGTAGTGGAGTTGTGCGGGCTGGTGACGCTTCGCGTGGCGCAGCGCAGCCCGGCAATACCCGCA
>CAVHGQ010000155.1:0-3792 GCA_963635335.1 Candidatus Melainabacteria bacterium
TTTTCCTTGAACGGACTCCACGTAGGAAGCGGAGCGCCATCGATGGCATCGCCGTTCGGGTTGCCCGTCTTGATGAAGTTCGCCCAATACGAGTTCATCGCATTCGAAAGATCCAGGTCAACGCCAGAATACGGCCTATACGAGCGCAGCAGGGTCTGGAAGACGTACATCTGCTCGGCGCTGTGCCAGGCACCGGCGTTCGGCTCGCCCGGAGGGGTGGCGGCGAAGTGGTACATGAAGGCGTTGGACTCGCAGGCATCCGCCATCTTCTCGCACAAGGCCAGCACGCCCGAATAGAACCCGTCGCGCATGCCGTGGACATCGGGGTTGTCGACGAACGACTGATCCTCGTTGGCGTTCGACCCGATCAGAACCGGCACATCGGCAAACGCGGCCTTGCGCCAGGTCTCTACAAGGTCTTCCGGCAGAACGTCGTCGCCATGAACCGGCTGCGTCGGCAAGGGAGCGGGCGGATTGGCGGCCAGATAGCTGCCCCACTTCGCCCAAAGCTCGTCGATATCCATTGCGCGCATGCCCTCGAGGTCTACGCCCAGCGAGCTTACGAACTCATCGCAGTACTTCGTGGCGAAATCCTCCTGCGTCATGCAGGGAACCGGACCACCCGCCGAGTCCATGATGGCGCCGACGAATTTCCCGCGCGCCAAGGGCGAGCACATCAGGTCGAACACGCTCATCGAGCCAGCCGACTGACCCATGATGGTTATATGGTCGGGGTCCCCACCGAAGGCAGCGATGTTGTCATGCACCCAATCAATGGCTGCCAACTGGTCTTTCAGCCCGTAATTGCCCGACTTGCCCGACGAGGCCTCTTCATCAAGGCCTTTGCAGGTAAGGAAGCCCAGCGGGCCGATGCGGTAGTTGAACGAAACGAAGACGATGCCCTTCTTGGCAAACGCCAGGCCGTCGGTTTCGAGCTTGTTGGCATAGCCGCCCACGAAACTGCCGCCGTAGATCCACAGAACCACCGGCAGCTTTTCTTCAGGCGAATCAGCTGGGGTGATAACGTTCAAGTAAAGGCAATCCTCGCTCATCGGGTAATCGATGGGATAGAACTCCTTTTTATAGAACCCCTCCGACCTCATTTGCATAGGGATGGGGCCGTATTCGTATGCCAGCAGCTCCCCTTCCCAGCTCTCCGGCTTCTCGGGCGCGCGCCAGCGCAGACTGCCCACTGGGGGCTTCGCGTACGGAATCCCCTTGAAGATCGTCGAAGCCTGGTATTCGCTTGGTTGCCCCACAACCACGCCAGATTCAGTAGTGGCTTTCAAAAGAGCCATGTTCACTCCTCTCCTCGATGGGAACGCAGGCTCTAGCCGCGCCCCTAGAAGGTGAGTCTACTGACGCAACGGCGCTCCAGTCCAATACCATTTGCAACGATAGCCGATACCTGAAAAGTATCGTTTGGCTGTTTCAATCGCTATCAGATCGTTAAAACATCCCGTTTACCACGTACTTTCCCGGGTTTAGCAAAAATATCGGAATAGGAATAACCTACTCCTAAGCCCACAGTTACGTTTTGGGTATCGTTTTTACCCTTTTTGGAATTGGACACCGCACCCCTGGCGAATCGATAATCGCATCGAAGGCAAGTGCGTCCAAGTCTCCGCGAAGGCACTTGCCGAAGGGGCGCCGTGGGGACGGCGCAAAGGGAGTTCTAGAGAAAGGAGACGCTGTGGCTGCAGAAAAGCTAGAGGCGAAGGGGATCTCTTCCTACTTGCCTATCGTAATCGCTACGACAGTGTTCGCATTCGTACCCGTTGCCATGCAGGCATCTTGCATGGGCATCTTCTTCCCATCGATGGTCGAGGATTATGGAGTTCAAACCTCGAACATCACCATCTACATGACGTTCGGCGGCCTTATCCTGGCCGTGGGAATGCCGTTCTTGGGAAAGCTTCTGGCCAAGCATGACATCAGGCTCATCGTTTCGATCCAGATCAGCATCGTTGCCCTTTGCTTCCTGTCGTTGGCGTTCTCCGGCTCCATCTACCAGGTTGTGGCCTCTGGAGCCATCCTTATGGCGGCAAGCGTTTCCGTCCTTGGCCTTTCCAACCCGACGCTGATCAACCGCTGGTTCAAGGACCGCGCTGGCTTCGTCATCGGCCTTGTTGCCGCATTCACCGGCATCGGCGGCGTTGTGTTCATCCAGGTAGGCAGGGCTATCATGGCCGCCACCGACTACCGAACCGCGTTCATCGCCTACGCCGTCATCATCTTGGTGGTGTGCCTGCCGTTCTCGCTGTTCGTCATCCGCAACAAGCCTTCCGACAAGGGCATGCTGCCCTACGTGTCCAAGAAGGCAACGGCAAACGAAAGCGCAGCTCAGGCAGCTGTCGATAAGAACTGGTCCGTCGACGTGAAGGCCGCCGTGAAAAGCCCCGCCTTCTGGCTGGTTGGCATCTGCGGCGCCGTTGCCAACATGGTCGTCGTGATCGCCCAGTTCTTCCCGACCTACGTGAACAGCCTCGAGACCGCTGGCGTAGCGGTGATCATCTCGGGCGCAACGCTGGCCACCATCGTTTCCGCCGGCCAGGCAGTTTGCAAGCTGCTGGTAGGCGCAACGTCCGACCTCAACCCCACCGCCGTTATCCTGGGATCCTGCGGCCTGGGCGTTGTGGGCATCCTGGCAATCGCTTACGGCCCCACCACGCTGCTTATGCCTTGCGGCGGCGCCGTGTTCGGCTTCTACTACGCATCCGTTGCGGTTATCATGCCCATCTTGGCAGGCGCCGTGTTCGGAACGGGCGAAAACTACTCCATCGTCTACGGCCGTTGCAACACCATCATCAATCTCTGCGCCGTTCCCGCAGGCTTCATGTGGCCCATCATCGCCGAGACCTTCGGCGGCTACGTGGCAGCCTTCTGGGTGGCAATCGCGATGATCATCGCCTTCGGCATCATGGCCTTCCTCGCCATCAAGCTGGGCAAGTCCATCCCCCGCGCGGTCGACACCTCTTCGGCCGTTGCCCAACAGGCTCAAGCTGAAGCTTAATTCCCTAAGCTCATCTTGATATCCTAGGCACCACAGGCGCACCCTACTCGCCCGTGGTGCCTAGCTTGTTTTGGAGGAGGGGAAATGGAACTTTACCAGCTGAAATACCTGCAGGAAATCGCCCGCACGGGAAGCCTGCGCGAAGCCGCGAAGCGCCTTCACATCACACAGCCGCCCCTATCGCGCTGCGTCAAGGCGCTTGAAGAGGAGCTGGGGGAGCCCCTCTTCGACCACGTGGGACGCAACATCGTGCTGAATGACGTGGGTAAGGTCGTGCTGCTTGGCGCGAACGCCACCTTGAAATCGGCCGAGGCCATCAAACAGTCCGTGGACGAGTACATCCGCAGCCGCGAGCAGACCATCAACCTCTACGCGCCCGTTCCACTGGGCAACGACATGCGCGTGCTCTACGAGTTCAAGCAGCAGCATCCGAACATCCGGCTAAGGGTGGGCGTTGCTCCGGCAGACACGCTGAAGTACGAGATCCCCGACCTGGTTTTTTTCGCAAGCCCGCTCGATCACAAGGAAAAGCCCAACTACCTCTACCTGGGCGACGAGGACATCGTCCTGGCAGTATCGCCGAACTCGCCCTTTGCGAGCCGCGAGTCCATCGCACTTGGCGAGCTTGCCGGGGAAGACTTCATCGCCAACGTGCCCAGCGCGTACACCACCATTGTGTCCAGCATGTTCTCCGAGGTTGGGTTCGATCCCCATATCGTGATGGAAAACCAGTCGTACCAGCAGATCATGGATGCCGTCGACCTGGGCTTCGGCATTGC
>CAVHGQ010000156.1:0-3736 GCA_963635335.1 Candidatus Melainabacteria bacterium
CAACCGCAACCAGGTCGATTTCCGGGTTGGCCTTCGCGTCGCGCGCGATCTTGGAGCCCTGGTTCAAACCGAGCACTGCCATCTTGATCGTATCCATTAGGATCCCCTCCTTGTTGTGTCATCCCCTTTGACACTTCTGATTATGTGACCCGGGGCGAAGGGAATCCAATAGCGTTAGAGGGCAGCTGCGGGCTCGCCATTGCAAAACGCAATACCTGCGATTTGCGGCTGTTTGCACGGTTTTCTTATTTGGGAATCCAATACGAAGCGGCTAGCCCCAATGGAACCAGCCGCTTAGTTGGGCAGGGATAATCGCGAAGCGCCCGCGAACCTCGTCGGCGAAGCCGCCGCCCCCGAAAAGCCGCCGCAGCCCTTACGCGATCCTGCTCTCGGCGAACACGTCGGGGAACTCGCGCTGCTTCATGAACTCGATGAACTCCCCCACTATCTTCGAGTGACGTTCTTTGCGGCTCATAAGGTAGATCTTGTGGAAGTCGGCCGGGGCATCAACGATGGGGATGCACACCACGTCTTCGTAGGCGTTCACCAGGATGGAGTACACCATAAGGGCAACGTTGTCGGTATGCGCGGAAACGAACGAGGCCAGCGAAAGCTCGTCGTCGAACATCCGCAGCAGGTTGAACTCCTCTTCGCGCCCGGCAAGCACCGCATCAAGGCTGTTCGCAACAGAAGACTTGCTGCTGTACGTAAGCAGGCGCTGGCTTTTCAGGTCGTTCAGGGTAAGCTCGGCGCGCAGCGCAAGCGGGTTCTTGCGGTTCACGCACGCCACCAGGCACTGCGACCAAACCGGCACCAGTTCCAGGCCCTTGGCCTCTTCGGTCATGGCGGCGAAGGCCACATCGATGGCGCCGTTCTTCAGGTGCTTCGCCAAGTCGGCGGAATACGCCTGCTCCATATGGAACTGCGGCAAGCTGCCCCAGTTGCCCACAAACTCGTCGATGGCGGCAGACCAGAAGCTCCCCTTCATGGAGTACACCGTTCCCAGGCGCAGTATGTTGGCATCTATTTCCTGGATGCCCGTGGCGCGGCGAAGGCCTTCGTCGTAGCGCTCGAGCGCCTGCTTCACGTACTCGTGGAACACCGCGCCCTGCTCGGTAAGCTCCACACCGGAAGCCACGCCCTCGGCGCGGCGGAACAGCGTAAGGCCTATCTCCTGCTCCATGCGCTTGATGGCGGCCGAAAGAGTGGGCTGAGCAATGTAGAGATCTTGGGCTGCCTTGGTGTAGCTGAGCATCTCTGCCAAGCGATCGAAATAACGCAAATGGTCAAGCTTCATGAACCATCTTCCCGCCTTGCGGCTGATAGTCGCAGCGCTCGCGCACAGCAGCGCGATGCGTTTCCCTCCCTTTCGTTCACAAGCGAACGGCCGCCGCCGGGCTCCCTAACCCATAGCGAACAGCTATCAGTCGTCATCGCAAATGAACGGTTTCACTATAGCAAAACGGGACCCCATAGGGTCCCGTTCATTGCAGGCTGTATATAGATCCGATGGGTGGACCGGTCTTGTGAGCCTAAGTCCGATCGATGGTTAGTCGTCGAGCAGACCCTTGGTGATGTCCTCCAGCGTGCGGCCGCGGGTCTCAACACCGAAGATCGCCAGCCAGATTGCCATGAAGATGGCGATCGCACCGTTGATCAGGAACACGCCCATGGTGCCCAGCGAGGTGGTGATGAGGAACGAAATCCACATGGGGCTGAAGATGGAGCCCAGGCGACCGAAGGCGTTCGCAACACCGGCGCCACGGATGCGGCAGGCGGTGGGGAAAGGCTCGGACAGGTAGATGGCTGCGGTGGTAACGGAGTTGGTGAACGTGCACACGCACAGCAGGAAGCCGACGAACATGATCAGCACGGTGTTATCGGTAGGCAGGGATGCCCAGATAGGACCGATGATGGCGATGAGCACGTAGGTGGTGCACAGGATAACCTTGCGGTTCACCTTCTCTACGTAGAAGGTGAGCAGGCCAACGCCAACCGGGATACCCAGCTGCATAACCACGGTAAGGGTGGTGGACATGTGCGGGTCGAAGCCGTTCTTGGTAAGGATGGTGGGCGTCCAGGTGATAACCGTGTAAACCAGCACGTTCATGGTGAAGCACAGGAACATTGCGGTCAGGGTGCGCAGCACAACCTTCTTCTTGAACAGGAATGCCCAGGGAAGCTCTTCGACCTTTTCCTCGGCAGCGCGAGCGTCGATCTCGGCCTCATGGACAGGAGCAAGCTCCATGCCCTTGGCGACGGTCTTCTGCTCGAGCTTGGAAACGATAGCCTCTGCCTCGGCGTTGTGGCCCTTCATGGCCAGCCAACGGGGAGACTCTTCCAGGAACACGAAGCACAGCACTACGACGATCAGGCCGATGCAGCCGCAGATGATGAACACGGGGCGCCAGCCGAGCATCGGCAGAACAACCATGTTCATTGCAGAGGCAACGAGGGTGCCGCAGTTGGCGATCAGGCCAACGTAGGACTGGTACTTACCGCGCTTCGTAGGAGGCGTGAACTCGGTAAGGGCGGAATAACCTGCGGGGAACGCAGCGCCCAGGCCCAGGCCCATGAAGAAGCGGCATGCGGTGAGGAACGTGGCATCGGGGGAACCGGCTGCCACGAAGCAGAATGCGGTGAAGATAGAACCGCAGATGAGCACTGCCTTCTTACGGCCGATGCCGTCGGAAAGAGCGCCTGCCATAAGGCCACCGATGAGGTAGCCGATCATGGTGATGGAGTTGAACAGCGCGAACTGCTCCAGCGTCATCCACTGGTTGCCAGCTGCGTCGTAGGTGTTCTGCAGAATGTTGCCGATGGGGCCGCCAACAGCCATATCGACGGAGTCGCAGAACGTGATGCCGGCGAGCAGCCACAAGATCTTCTTGTGGAAGCCGGAGATGGGCATGCGGTCAAGACGTGCTGCGATACCGTGATACGAGCTTTGCTTTACGTCGGACATGTATGCACCTTCCTTTCTTGTTTTTGTTTTGCCCCCTCCCAGGCACAAAACAACTTAGTCCCTTCGCCCCCATGCGAAAGGATTCCCTTCTTAACCCTCGTTTGAACTCCGATTGTGGAAGCATCATGGGGCCAAAGGCCCCTCCCCTTTGATGCGATGTGCCCGATCGAAGGCAACCGTTGCACCCTGCCGTTCCACCCAACAAAACAAGCAGCAGCGCAACTTCCGGGTACCTATTCTGTTTCCAAGATGTCAGTTTTGCTAACAGCTTTTTGTTTTTTCGAATAACAAAAAACTATTTCATGGTTGAGCTGCGGTTTTACGTGATTTTATTGTTAGTGAACATGTTAATAATTGCGGCAGTTTGCAGCGGTTCGCCTATAAGCGCAGGTGGAAAAGCGGTTGCTGAAAGATTGGCCGCCCTAATCCATTCGGTTGGGCAATCGGATCTCATTGAAAAGCTATCGTTTTTGAAGGCTGTTTGCCCATTTCGGGTGTTTTGTTGGGCAGAGTGGTGCGCGTTTCGTGAGGACCATTCGAAGCGCTTCTATCGTTTGCCGTCATCCGATCTATCTCTTATAGGCTGAACCGATAGCTTGGCGAAACTGATTCATACGTTTCCAATATATTGCGCTGCACGGGCACGAGGCCGATCCGCATAAAAACAGAGCCCGCCCCCGAAACCGAGAAGCCAGCTCCGCCAAGAGGCAAAGCTTTCCGATCACGACAGCTCCTATTGCACAGGCAAGCCGAGCCCACCGCCCCTCCGGC
>CAVHGQ010000157.1:0-1812 GCA_963635335.1 Candidatus Melainabacteria bacterium
CGCCCGCAGGCCGAAGAGCAGGCCGCCTCGCTCGAGCGCCGCATCAAGAACATGGGCGCGGTAAGCCCCGATGCTGCCGAGGAATTCGAGCAGGTAAGTACGCGCTACAACTACCTCAGCTCCCAGCTGGAGGACATGCGCCAGGCGCGCAAATCGCTTGCCCGCATCGTGGACGTGATCGATGAGCGCATGCGCGACGACTTCGTTTCCACGTTCGAGCAGGTGAACGCCAACTTCTCTGAGATATTCTCCACCTTGTTCCCTGGCGGCCAGGCCCATCTTTCCCTGGTAGACCCCGAAGACCTTGAGAACACGGGTGTCGATGTGAACGCCCAGCCGGTGGGCAAGCGCGTGAAGAAGATGTCGCTGCTTTCCGGCGGCGAGAAGTCGATGACCGCCATGGCGCTGCTCTTCGCGGTGTACCGCATCCGCCAAACGCCGTTCTACATCCTGGACGAGGTGGAAGCGGCGCTCGACGACACGAACCTGCGCCGCCTTATCGCCTACATCAACGTGGTGCGCAACGAGACGCAGTTCATCATGATCACGCACCAGCGCCGCACCATGGAATCGGCCGACATATTGTATGGTGTATCGATGCAGGCAGACGGCATCACCAAGGTGCTGAGCCAGAAACTCGACAAAGCTACCCGCAAGGAGGGTTAAATGGGATTCTTCGACAAGATCAACGAAGGCCTTCATCGCTCCCGCGACAAGTTCAAGGAGCAGATGAACATCCTGCTCGACCGCGGCCCGGACGTCGATGAGGACTTCTGGGAAGAGCTGGAAGAAACCCTGATCCTGGCCGATATCGGCGCTTCTGCCGCCGATTCGATCATCGAAGAGCTGCGCGACCAGGCCAAACGCAAGGCCCTGCCCGATGCTTACGCCGTGTTCGACATGCTCACCGACCAGATGGCGTCCACGTTCACCCCGGCGGAAACCGACGTGTTCGAGGAAACCCCTTCGCTGGTGATGTTCGTGGGCATCAACGGTTCGGGCAAAACCACCACGGCCGGCAAGCTCGCCGCCGCCTACAAGGAAAAGGGCCGCAACGTGCTTCTGTGCGGCGCCGACACGTTCCGTGCGGCAGCCATCGAGCAGCTTCAGGTGTGGGCGCAGCGCAGCGGCGTGCAGATCGTCTCGCGTGACCGCGGCAGCGACCCGGCCAGCGTGTGCTTCGAGGCCATCGAGGTTGCGGAAAAGAACGGCTCCGACCTGGTCATCATCGACACGGCCGGCCGCCTGCACACCTCCGACGACCTGATGCGCGAGCTGCAGAAGGTGGTGAACGTGGTGCGCAAGCGCGCCAGCATCCCCGTGTACACGGTGCTGGTCATCGACGCCACCACCGGCCAGAACGGCTTGCAGCAGGCGCGTGAGTTCAACAAGGCGCTCGAGCTTGACGGCGTCATCGTCACCAAGCTCGACGGCACCGCCAAGGGCGGCATCGCGCTTGCCGTTTCCCACGAGCTCGAGCTGCCCATCTACAAGATCGGCGTGGGCGAGGGCATAGACGACCTGCAGGATTTCGATGCGCACGACTTCGCACGCGCGCTGATTGGAGACATGGCCGATGTTCGATAACCTTTCCGAAAAGCTCCAGGGCATCTTCTCAGGCCTGCGCGGCAAGGGCCGCCTAACCGAGGAAGACATCGACGTTGCCATGCGCGAGATCCGCATGGCGCTTTTGGAAGCCGATGTGAACTTCAAGGTAGTGAAGTCGTTCGTGAAGAGCACGAAGGAGCGCTGCCTTACCGCCGAGGTGCTGGATTCGCTCACGCCCGGCCAGAACGTCATCAAGATCGTGCT
>CAVHGQ010000157.1:2381-3732 GCA_963635335.1 Candidatus Melainabacteria bacterium
TGTTCATCTCCTCGGGCGAAAAGCCCGATTCGCTGGAGCGCTTCCATCCCGACCGCATGGCCAAGCGCATCCTTGGCATGGGCGATGTTGTCAGCATCATCGAGTCCGCCTCAAAGCTGCGTGCCGAAGAGGTCGAGCAGGAGGAAGCCGAGCGCATGGCGCGCGGAAACCTTACCCTGAACGACTTCCTTATGATGAAGCAGCAGGTAAGCAAGATGGGCGGCGTGCAGAAGCTCATCAGCGCGCTTCCCGGCGGCGACAAGGCCATGCGCGAAGGTCAGGTGAACGAGCACGCGTTGGACGAGATGGCCGTGATCATCGGATCCATGACCAAAGCCGAACGCGAGCATCCGGAAATCCTGAACGGCTCGCGCAAGGCGCGCGTTGCCGCAGGCGCTGGCGTGAAGGTGTTCCAGGTGAACCAACTGCTGAAGCAGTTCACGGAAACCAAGAAGATGATGCGCTCCATCATGAACGCCCAAGAAGCCCAGCAAAGCCGCAAGGGCAAAGGCAAGGGCAAGAAGGGGAAGAAGGGCAAGAAGTCCAAGCAGCGCATGGGCATCCCCGGGATGGGCGGCATGCGCCTTTCCGATGTGAAGAAGATGCAGGACATGATGAGCGGGCTTGATGATTCCGTTTTCAAGAGGTAATATCTATAACCGCTGTTTTGCGACCCGCACGGCATCCACCGCCGGGTCGCTCAAATGTTTAGAAGGAGAACAACTCGATGGCAGTCAAGATTCGTCTCGCCCGTCACGGCGCTAAAAAGGCACCTTATTACCGCATTGTCGTAGCAGACTCCCGCGCTCGTCGCGACGGTCGCTATATCGAGCAGGTTGGTTCCTACAACCCCTGCACCACCCCTGCAGCTGTGAAGATCGACCTCGCCAAGGTCGACGAGTGGGTTGCCAACGGCGCAAAGCCCACCGATACGGTTGCACGCCTCATCGAGGCAGAGCGCAAGAACGCCTAACTCATGGCGGATTCGCGCGAAGATATCTCAGGTCTCGTAGAGTCGCTGGTACTGCCTTTGGTGGATAGCCCCGATGCGGTGAGCATCGAAGCATCCGACACCGAAGATGGCGCGGTTCTTATCGAGATCCGTGTGGACGAAGCTGATGCCGGCAAGGTAATCGGGCGCCAGGGTCGCGTGATCAAGGCCATCCGCACGCTTTCCCGCGCTGCGGGTTCCCGTCACGGCTTCGACGTTGAAGTCGAGCTCGTTGACGAATAGGCTTTTGCCGTCCATGGATCCTTGGGTCAATATCGCTGGCCTTTTGAAGGCCAAGAACAATGAAGGAGGGCTTTCCGTCAAGCAGACGGAAGGTCTTCCTTTTTTGCTGCAACCGGG
>CAVHGQ010000158.1:0-3653 GCA_963635335.1 Candidatus Melainabacteria bacterium
AAGGAGCGCGCGCTTGCCTGGGCTATCGTGGATATTCCCCCTTCCGAAATAGACGAGCAGGGCATGGCGGCATGCCTGCGGAAGGCCTTCCGCAAGGCAATCGCCGAGATTGAAGGTCAAGGCGTTCACCCGGAAGTGGTGCTCCTTGATGGCAACCCGCTGCATATCGACCCGCGCGAAACCAACGTGGTGCATGGGGACGCCCGCTGTGCTTCCATTGCGGCGGCATCGCTGATCGCCAAGGTTTCGCGTGACGCTCTGATGGTTTCATACGACGAGGTGTACCCGGGCTACGATTTCGCCTCTTCCAAGGGCTATGGCAGCGCCCGCCACCGCGAGGCCATTGCGCAGAAGGGGCTTACCCCCATCCATAGGGCGTCGTTCTGCAGCGGCCTGGTGCAGGAGTCGCTGTTCTAGGCTCTGGTGGCTCCTTCTGGACGCTTGCGTGTTGGGCTTGCCGCTCTGAGCCGTGCCCAGTTTGGCTCCGTGCTGGCAACCGTTTTCAGTTGCTGGGGTCTGCTTCAGGAATTGCCGGCGAAGCGCTGGTTTACGTGCGCTAGACGGCTTCGGCCTTAGGCGGGGCGCGTAGTTTCCCTCCAGCTTTTCGAATCTTTTTCGCATTTATTTGCGATCTTTTTCGCATCGCCTTCGCAAAGGGAGTGAGATCCGGCCCGTAGTGTACGCCTTGAGCAAAGGAGGGCACTATGGCTGAGACTGAAGAACTTGTGCTCGACGAGGTCGAGACGGTCGAATTGGACGACGACGGCCAAACGGACGCAGCGGAAAGCCCCAAGCGGGGCAAGCGCAACAAGGAGCTGGGGCACAAGGGGGAAGCTGCCGCTGTGCGCTACCTACGGCGCCGCGGCTACGACATCCTGGAACGGCAGTTCACCTGCAACGCGGGCGAGGCCGACATCATTGCTCGCATCGACGATTGCCTGTGCTTCATTGAAGTAAAAACACGCACCGGCACGGCAAAGGGCTTCCCCGAGGAAGCCGTGGATGCGCGCAAGAGAGGCCGTTACGAGCGCATTGCCGCCTACTACCTGAAAGACCACGCGGAAGAAGAGCTGCGCGTGCGGTTCGACGTGATGTCGATTATCGTGCTTTCCGAAAGCCACGCCTTCCTTCGCTTCCATAAGAATGCTTACGGGGTTGATTGGTGATGCAGTACCGCTCGGCCTCGGTTCAAAGCGCCACCTTGCGCGGCGTTGAGGCCATTCCCGTTTCGGTGGAAGTGGTGGTGTCCAACGGGCTGCCCGCATTCTCCATCGTGGGCATGGCCGATGCCGCTATCCAGGAATCCAGGGAGCGTGTGAAGGCGGCCTTCAAGGCGTGCGGCTTCATCATGCCGAACGACAAGATCGTGGTGAACTTGGCTCCCGGTGGTCTGCGGAAGGCCGGCTCGGGCTTCGATTTGCCCATCGCTTTGGCCTTGCTGGCGGCTACCGGGCAGATGGATGCCGAGATCCTGCAGGGAAAGCTAGCGGTGGGCGAGCTTTCGCTTGACGGCAGCGTGCGCTGCGTTCCCGGGCTGCTTGCGTACCAGAAGTGCGCGCTGGCGCAGGGGCTGGGGCTGATATCGGGCGTTCCCAACGAAGGGATCTTGCCCATGTCCGGCCTTGAATGCAGCCTGCTGGAACGCCTTGCCCATGTGCGAGAGCCGCGATTCGCCCAGGCCTTGCCCTTGCGTTTGGAGGGTTCTTCGAACGAGGGCGATTACTCGGAGGTTCTGGGGCACGAGGCGGCGAAGCGTGCGCTGCAGGTTGCGGCAGCGGGCGGGCATGGCGCCATCATGGTGGGGCCGCCCGGCTCGGGGAAGACCATGCTGGCGCAGCGCTTCGGCACCATCTTGCCCGAGCTGGACGAGGACGCGCGCATCGAAACCGCGCTGGTTCATTCGGTGGCCGGGGAAGATGTGCTTCGCGTGCTCTCGGGAGTCCGTCCGTTTCGCAGCCCGCATCACAGCGCAACGGCTGCGGGCTTGGTGGGCGGCGGTTCGCCCCCACGGCCGGGGGAGGCCTCGCTTGCGCACAACGGGGTGCTGTTCTTGGACGAGATGACCGAGTTCAGCGGCGCGGTGCTGCAGACGCTTCGGCAGCCCATGGAAACGGGCAGCGTGGTGCTCACGCGCGCCGACGGGACCTACACGTTCCCAGCGCGGTTCCAGCTGCTTGCTGCGGCGAACCCGTGCCCCTGCGGGTATTTCGGCGATTCGAGCGGCCGCTGCAAATGCGCGCCTGCCGCTGTGCAGGCGTACCAGAACCGCATCGGCGGACCCTTGCTGGACCGCATCGACATCCGCATCGATGTGTGGCGTGGGGAAAGCCGCGAGCTGATGGAGCTGAAGGAAGGATCCAGCTCTGCCCAGCTGCGCGAAGGCGTGCAGCGTGCCCGTGCGTTCAGGGCTATGCGGGAGCGGGGTTCTGCGGCCTGTGGCAAGCGGAAAGGGATGCGCGCCTTGAAGGAGGCGTGCGGGTTCGATGCCGATACCGAGGAGTTCTTCCTTTCGTTGGCCGAGGGGCGGCAGCTCAGCGCGCGGGCGATATCCAAGACGTTGCTGATCTCGCGCACGGTTGCCGATTTGGACGAGAGCAAGCAGGTTCAGACGCGGCATGTGGCCGAGGCATTCGGCCTTCGCTTTGGAGGGGGATTCAATTGGTAAGCCAACCGTTAACCACAGAGCAAGCGAAGAAGGCTCATCGCGGGCGATACGCGAACCTGCCGGTTGTGAAGCTCAAGGGGCCTCGCTACACCTTGGGAAAGGGTCAGAGCGGCTACCCCGATTCGCTCATGACCATTCCCGACCCGCCGGAGACGCTGTTCGCGGTGGGCAACTTGGATGCGCTGAGCGATGGTTTGGCCATTGTTGGGGCGCGCAAGGCTACTCCGTACGGCTCTTCCGCCGCGCGAAGGTTCGCGGCGATAGCGGCGGGGAAGGGGGTGCCCATCGTTTCGGGCGGCGCGCTGGGCTGCGATTCCCAGGCGCATTTGGGGGCGCTCGATGCAGGCGGCCAGACCGTGGTGGTGCTGGGCGGCGGGTGCGATATTCCGTACCCTGCCCGCAATGCGAGCCTGTTCCAGCGGGTGATCGACGAAGGCGGCGTGGTTGTGTCCGAGCACGACTGGGAATTCCCACCGCTCCCGTACACGTTCAGGGCGCGCAACCGCATCATCGCGGGGCTCGCGCGCGCAACGCTCATCGTGGAAGCGGGTTTGCCATCGGGTACTTTCTCTACCGCGGACGAGGCGTTGGCGGCGAACCGCGATGTGCTGGTGGTCCCTGGCCCCATTACCTCGCCAACCTCGCGCGGCGCGAATCGGCTCATTTACCAGGGGGCAACTCCCATCATCGACTCGGAGACGTTCGAGGATGCGCTGTTCGGCCTGTTCGGCTGCCTGCGCAGGGAAGATGCGCGCAGCGAGGCAGACCGTGGCAGTGTGGGCGAGGAAGGGGCTTTGGTCCGCCCCGAGGGAGAAGACGATTTGCTTGCCGCCATCTGCGCGAACCCCATGCGCCTAGAGCAGCTGCTCGACCTTTCCTGGGAAGACGAGCCGGTGCAGGAGCCGGGCGGCAAGATCACGTGGCTGATGGTGAAGCTGGCGGATTACGAGAAAAGGGGATTGGTTGGCAGGTATCCCGATGGGCGCTA
>CAVHGQ010000159.1:0-2472 GCA_963635335.1 Candidatus Melainabacteria bacterium
GACGAGCCCACCCGCGCAGCAGCCCTTAAGCGCATGGCGAAGCTGCGCGCCGAACAGACCAACCGGGCGCTAGCCCAGGCAAGCGCCGCAGACCTGCCCCGTAAAACGAAGGTGTGCGCCAACATCGAAGGCCCCGGGGACATCGAAGCGCTGCTGGAGGCCAACCCCGATGGCGTAGGCCTCTTCAGAACGGAATTCCTGTTCATCGGACGCGACGAGGCGCCGAGCGAAGACGAGCAATACGAAGCCTACAAGGCCGTTCTAGAAGCCATGGCGGGCAAAGAGGTGGTCATCCGCACCATGGACGTGGGTTCGGACAAGAAGGCTCCCTGGCTCCAGCTTCCCGAGGAATCGAACCCGGCGCTGGGCCTTCGCGGTGCGCGCGTTTCCATCGAGCGCCCCGCCCTGTTCCGCACGCAGCTGAGGGCCCTGTTTCGTGCCGGCACGGCTGGCAACCTGAAGGTCATGTTCCCCATGATTGCCGCCGCGTGGGAGATCGACGCCATCAACCAAGAAGTGCAAGCCGCAGCACAGGAGCTTGAGCGCGAGGGCATTCCCTTCCAAATGCCTGAGCTGGGCATCATGGTGGAAACGCCTGCGGCCGCGCTGTGCGCCGAGGAGCTTGCCCAGAAGACGGGCTTCTTCAGCATCGGCACGAACGACCTGACGCAGTACACCCTGGCAATCGACCGCGAGGCGCGCGGGCTGGACCGCTACTTCGAGCCGCATCACGAAGCCGTGTTCCGGCTTGTGGGCATGTGCGCCCAGGGTGGGCACAGCCACGGGGTGCCCACGGCGATGTGTGGCCAGCTGGCTGCCGACCCCCAGGCAATCCGCCGCCTGATCGAGCTTGGCGTCGACGAGCTTTCGGTGCCCATCCGCAAGGTGCAGGCAACCAAGCAGCTGGTGGTCGAAGCTGAGGCTGCCCTGAGCGCGGCGCAACCAGAAGGCGAAGCGGGCAAGGAGGCCTGCCCCGCCGCAGACTCGGCGGCCTGCAAGCTGGCCGCCCCGACCGACGGTGAGCTGGTGGCTATGGAAGATATTCCCGACAAGGCATTTTCCAGCGGAACCCTTGGCACCTGCTTCGGCGTGGTTCCCGAAAGCGGCAGCATCCACGCGCCCCTTGGCGGCACCGTGGTGCAGGTTGCCCCAACGCGCCATGCGTTCACCATCGAAGCAGACGACGGCACGCAGGTTCTGGTGCACGTTGGCCTGGGCACCGTGGCGCTGAACGGCGAGCCCTTCAAGCTGCACGTGAGCCAGAGTCAGCGCGTCGAGGTCGATCAGCTGGTGTTGGAGGCCAACCTGCAAGCCATCGAAGCGGCAGGGCTTTCCACCTTGGTGGTAGTAGCCGTTCTGCCCTAAAGCGCGCCACCTATACGTAGAAGCAAATCGCGCCCCTTCGCCTACGGTGAGTCCCGCCAAGCGAAGGGGCGCGTTGTTTAAGGTCAATGTTGGGCGCGAGCTACTGGGCTTATTGGACTACGCATCTCGGGCACAGGCGCTACCGCCACACGCACCGGCAGCACGCTGCCCGTACTTACTACTCCGACTTCGCAGGGGCGTCGAAAGCGCCAGAGCAATGGGGGCAGCGCGTGGCGCCCTCCTTCACTTCCTCAAGGCAGAACGGACACGTAGGGGCGGCCTTCGGCTCCTCTGCCTTTTTGCCCGCCAGCTTCTCGCCTACTGCCTGCGCGTGGTTTACGGCCTTCACCAGCAGGAATACTACGAATGCAACGATAAGGAAGTTGATGCACGCGCTGATGAACGCGCCGAAGTCGATGTCGGTGCCCGGCACCACCAAGCCCGAGATCGTGCCTGCGCCGCCGCCGGCAACCACCGAGATAAGCGGGTTAATGATGTTGTTGGTAAGCGCCGTGACGATAGAAGTGAACGCGCCGCCGATGATAACGGCGATGGCCAGATCCATAACGTTGCCGCGGTTGATGAACTCTTTGAATTCGGAAAGGAACTGCTTCATGGGACATCCTTCTGGTTGGGTTTCGATGGCTAATGCTCTTACAGAACGAAAAGAGTACCAGAAAAGCGCACTTTAGTGTGCTAAAGCGGGACTGTCCCTAGATAGAAAAAGGTCAGCCGACAAGCAGCTGACCTGGAATTACATGGAGCCAACGGCCGGACTCGAACCGGCGACCCACGCATTACGAATGCGGAATCACTCGAATAATTAGGGTTAACCTGGTTAAATCTCAAAGTGGATTCTTGTATCCGTGCTGCTGGATTTAGCTCGATTAACCCATCTTTTGTTCAGCTTTCTACACTTATCTCTACACTTCGTCGTTTGCGCTTTGGCGAAACAACCGCTAGCCTCGCCCTAAGGTCGCAAAGCCTTAGGGCGGGGCTAGCGGTTGCGGAGCAAAGGGGTCGGGTTGGAAATCAGAGGCAAAGGATCTCTTCGGGAGGTTCGTCCAGGAGCTTGGTCCGGAAGATTCAACATCGGGCCTGACCCCG
>CAVHGQ010000159.1:2616-3608 GCA_963635335.1 Candidatus Melainabacteria bacterium
CGCGAAAGAACGGTCGTTTTGATAAAGAGATATACCAAATCAACAAGCGCCTAAGGCAGGTTCTCGATTCCGCAGTTGATGATGGCGTTGTGCAACGAAACATTGCAAAAAGGATCGTTGTTCCTAAACCTGATCCCGAGCCAAAGGATTATCTCGACCACGATAGGCTTGTTTCCTTCAACAAGATGATTCAATCGCAGCGAATGACTGGTCCGACGGTGGGCGTCCATATCCTCCTAAGGACGGGAATGAGACCCGCAGAAATGTACGGGTTGTCATGGTCTGACGTTCATTTTGCGGCATGTCGTATAGATATCCGTTATCAGTACTCAAACGACATGACCCTGCGCAAACCAAAAACGAAATCGAGCTCAACCTGGATTGCCATCGACAGTGAGCTTTGGAGGGTTTTGTTTGAGTGGAAAAGAGCTCAACGAATTTACTTTAAGAAGTTGGGTGAAAAGCAGGAGCCTACCACTCCTGTAGCATCAAACGCAAAGGGTGGGCGCCTTGATCCGACGAATTTTGGCCGGTTCTTCAGGAATCTTTGCGCTGATACAGGATTCGGCCATTATGAGACGATCACCAATACGTTTATCAAGGACGGGGTTACGCGGTACAGGGGAACTGGTTACAAAGGGCTTTGTCCGAATATGTTCAGGGATATCATGGCAACCACTCTTTCGGGAGAGCTGAGCGTTGACCCGAACACCCTAAAAACGCGCATGAGGCATTCTGATGCATCGGTATCCCTGAACTACTATGCTCACCCGGTGGAAGACAGCGAGTATCGCGCAGCAAAGCTTTTTAGCGATTTTTTGGCAAGTTAGGTAGCATAATGATTATTATGCTACAATAATGCCTGGATAGAAGGAGGACGGGATGTCGATCATCAAGCGAAAAAAGCAGAATCGCGACTACGCAAAAAGCGTGCAAATGGGCGTAACATTTCCCTCTCCTGCCCAACGTGCAGCTGTTCAACGGCTCATTTC
>CAVHGQ010000160.1:0-3531 GCA_963635335.1 Candidatus Melainabacteria bacterium
CGTTGACATGTCCGGAAACGCCCTGGCCAGGAACCTGGGCGAAATCAGCCGCAACGGGAAGGGCGTGGACTTCCCTGCAAACAGAACCCGCTTGCGCTTCGGGGACGCTCGCTCCCGCCGCCGCAACAACGCCGGAGCAGCAGCACAGCTCCCTGCCTTCCGCGACCGAGCCACCAGGCGCGCCATCGCCACCCCCTTCACCACCCGCAAGCTCGGCCTGCGCATAGGCAACCATGGCGCGCGCAAGCGGATGCTCGCTGGGCTTTTCCAGCGCGTACACCAGCGAAAGCAGCTCGTTTTCGGAAACCCCCTGTTCAGGCAGCACATCGGTAACCTGCGGGGCGCCCTTGGTGATGGTGCCCGTCTTATCCAGAACCACGGTGCGCACCGCCTGCGCCGCCTCCAGCGCATCGGCCGACTTCACCAGGATGCCGCTGGCGGCACCGCGGCCCGTGCCCACCATGATGGCCGTGGGCGTTGCCAACCCCAGCGCGCACGGGCACGAGATAACCAGAACGGAAATGGCGTACGAAAGCGCCATGGCGAAATCCGCGCCCACCAGCATCCATACCACGAACGCCACCAGGGCAATGCCCATGACCACCGGCACGAACACGCCGCTGATCTTGTCGGC
Organism: Candidatus Melainabacteria bacterium; assembly: GCA_963635335.1. Classification (GTDB taxonomy): domain Bacteria; phylum Actinomycetota; class Coriobacteriia; order Coriobacteriales; family Eggerthellaceae; genus Anaerotardibacter. Next base: position 635 of record CAVHGQ010000160.1, read on the forward strand.
CATCTTCTCGATAGGGGCCTTCGAGCTGGTGGCCTCATCCACCAGTTGCACAATGCCTGCCAGCACCGTGTCGGCCCCCACGCGCTCGGCGCGCATGGTGAACCAGCCGGCGGTGTTCACCGTGGCGCCCGTAACCGCGCTGCCGGGGCGCTTGGTGGCAGGGATGGGCTCGCCGGTGATCACCGATTCGTCCACCGAGCCTTCGCCTTCCAGCACCACGCCGTCTACCGGCACCGATTCACCCGTGCGCACCACCAGCACATCGCCCACGCGCACATCCTTCGCGGGAACCTGGCGCTCTTCGCCGCCCTCCACGCGCGTTGCCACCTTGGGGGCCAGGTCCATCAGCTTCGAGAGGGAATCTGTGGTCTTGCCCTTCGCGCGCGCTTCCAGGAACTTCCCCAGCGTGATGAGCGTCAGGATCATGCCCGCACTCTCGAAGTACAGGTTCATGGCGTAATGATGGGTGGTTTCCAGGTCGCCGTGGCCAACGTAGAACGCCATGCACAGCAGCGCGTACATGCCGTACAGCGTGGCGGCGCCCGAGCCCAACGCGATGAGCGAATCCATATTGGGAGAGCCGTGCAGCAGCGATTTGGTGCCCACGCGGAAGAACTTGAAGTTAACGAAGACCACGGGAACAAGCAGCATGAAAAGCACCAACCCGTGCACCATCATGTTCTCCATGCCCGTAAGCACGCCGGGCAAGGGCCAGCCGAACATGTCGCCCATGGAGATGTAGAACAGCGGCACCGTGAACACAAGCGAGATGATAAGACGCCGCAGCACGCTCTTGCGCTCGGCCTCGGCAGCAGCAGCGGGGTCTGCACCGGGCGTGGCAGCGCCAGCAGCTCCCGGCGCGCCCGGGGCCGCAGCTGCGCCCTGGCCAGCTGGGAACGCGCCGTAGCCCGCCTTTCCCACCGCCGCCACGATTGCGTTGCCGGCGACAGCAGGGTCGGCATCGGCTGCCAGCTGCACTTCCATCGAGTTCTTCAGCAGGTTCACCGCAACGCCCGAAACGCCTTCAACGCCCGCCGTTGCCTTTTCCACCCGCGCGGAACACGCCGCGCAGGTCATGCCCGTTACCGCGAAACGTAATTTCCCGCTCATCGCATGAACCTCTTTATCAGTTTCATGGCCTCGTCGATTACCTCGTCGTCGCCCTGCTGGATGCGCTCCTTCACGCAGGTTTCCAGATGGTCGCGCAGAAGCACCTCGGAAACGCCGCGCACCGCGCTTTCGGCGGCGGCAAGCTGGGTAAGCACATCGCCGCAATAGCGGTTGTCGTCGATCATGGCCTTCACGCCGTTCAGCTGGCCGATGGCGCGGTTCAGGCGTTTCTGCAGGTCGGCCTGGAACTCGCCGCTGCGCTCGGTTGCCTTGTAGCGGCAACCGCAGGTGCGCTTTCCCGATTCTTCAGCAGAACAGCACTCATGCTTTTCTTCGGACATTGCTCTTCCTCTCGGTTGATTTCGCACCGATTATATACCCCCTAGGGGTATTACAGAGGAAAATACCGGGCTTTGCAGGCTGCGTTTTCCAACAAATATGTAAAGCGAATAGGCAGCGCCCGTAGCGAGTACAATGGTCTGCGTAGATTTTCACGTAGGGGACACCATGAACCAACCGAACAACCCGAACCGCCCCTCTCGCAGGCCGGTTCAGCAACATAGAACTGCCGCCAGGGCGGAAGTGCCCAGCGCCCGCGACGAGCTTGAGCGCGAGCGCGAGCTGTACAGCAAGCACGACCCCAGCACTTCCCTGCTGCCCGAGCGCGAAGCAGCACGCCGCCAGGCCGAGCAAGGCCGAGGCGGTAACGCCGCAGGTTCGATGCCTGCCGGAAGGCAGAGCAACCCCATCAGCGGCCGCAGCAGGCAAAGCGCGCAGGCAGGTCAGGTCTCTACCGGCAATGCTGCCGCGGCCCGCAATGGCCAGGCTTCGCGTCCCCGCACAGCGCGCCCCGCAAACGCACAGCGCAGCGGGCAGATGCCGCAGGCAGGGGCAAGCGCGCAATCCCGCCGCAACTCCGCCGGCCAGCAGCAGCGCCCCTCGATGCGCAACGGCCAGCAAGCTGCGGCAGCAGGCCAGCGTCGCTCCGCGCGCACCAGCCGGCAGATGCCAGCCCAGCGCCCGGCAGCAGGTCAGCGCTCCGACTCCGCGGCTGGTCAGCAGCGCCCTTCGGCTCAGCGTCGAGGCGCCGCACGCGTCGGCACCCCCGCACCCGGAGCCACTGGCAGCCAGCAGATGCCCAACGTGCAGAACATCCAGAAGGATGCCTCGGCCTATTCGCGTGCCAATTACCATCATTCCAGCGCCGGCAACGGCAACCGCGGCGGCGGAGCGGACGCTTCCGCATACAGCGCCGCACGCTACGTGGGCGCCAATCGCCCCCAGAAGCAGAAGGCCAACTTCTTCACGCGCAAGAGCCTTATCGCCCTTGCGGTGGTGGCCGTTGTGGCCGTCGGCGGTGTGTTCGGCTTCACCAACTGGATGAACACGAAAGCCGTGCAGGTAACGCTCAACGGCGATCAAGTGACCATTTCCGGTGATCAGCGCTCCCTTTCCGGCATCCTGGACAGCAACCTGGTTTCTGTGACGCCCGGCAATTACGTGGCCGTGGACGGATCCGTCATGCGTCAGGGCGAGGGCACGCGCTGCACCGCGAAGGTGAACGGCGACGAGACCGACAACCTTGGCACGCACCTGAACGGCGGCGACAAGATCGAGATCTCGAACGGCACCGACATCTCCGAGGACTACACCGACAGCGACCCGCAGGTTCTTCCACATAAGACCGAGATCAAGGGCACGGGTGCCATTCACCTGTACAACGAGGATGCCACCGACGGCGAGCAGGTAACGCGCACCGGCAAGGAATCGGGCATCACCACGCAGGT
>CAVHGQ010000161.1:0-3527 GCA_963635335.1 Candidatus Melainabacteria bacterium
GCGCGCAGGCCGAAGCGGTCGCACGAAAGGTACACCGCATCGGCCCCGAAATGGAGCGCATAGCGAAGCTGCTCCCACCCACCAGCGGGTGCGAGCAGCTCTGGCTTGTTGTTCGGTTCAGCTAGGCCCATGCTTAGAACGGACGCGCGAACTTGTTCTTCTTGGCGATGCGGTTCATGAAGGAAAGGGCCTCGCCCAGGGCGGCGAAGGCAACCTCGGTCTTCTCGGACTCGCCGCGGCGCTTCACTTCCACCACGCCGTTCTTCACGCCGCGCTTGCCCACCACAACCTGCACGGGCCAGCCGATAAGGTCGGCATCGGCGAACTTAACGCCGGCGCGCTCGTCGCGGTCGTCCAAGACCACTTCCAGGCCCTGGTCGGCCAGCTCCTGCGCAATGCGCTCGGCGACGGGGAACACCTCGTCGTCGCCCACCGTAAGCGGCACCACGCACACATGAGCAGGTGCGATGGAAAGCGGCCAGATGATGCCGTCCTCGTCGTTATGCTGTTCCACCACGGCGGCCAGCGTACGGGAAACGCCCACGCCGTAGCAGCCCATAAGGAAGTTCTGGTCCACGCCGTTTTCATCGGAGTACACCGCACCCATGGTGCGGGAGTACTTGTCGCCGAGCTGGAACACCTGGGAAACCTCGATGCCGCGGGCGCCCTGCAGGGCAGAGCCGCACTTCGGGCAGGAATCGCCGGGCTTCACCAGGGAAAGGTCGGCCCACTGGTCTACCTGGAAGTCTTCGCCGTGCTTGGCGCCCACGAAGTGGAAGCCGTGCTCGTTGGCGCCCACGACCCAGCGCTCGATGCCCTTCAGGTTCTGGTCGGCGATGACCTTGATGCCCGCGGGCAGGCCCTTCGGGCCGATGGAGCCCTTGCACAGGCCGGCAGCCTGAAGCTCTTCGTCGGTGCACAGCTCGAAATGCTCGCCGCCGCCGAAGCCCAGCACGCGCTCGGCCTTGATCTCGTTGAGTTCGTGATCGCCGGGAACGAAGAAGGCAACGACCTTGCCCTCGGGGTCCTTGCCTACCATGGCCTTCACCGTGGCGGCCTCTTCGATACCCAGGAACTTTGCCAGGCTCTCGATGGAATCCACGCCGGGGGTCTCTATCTTCTTGCACTCGGCCGCATCGTACTGCATGGCATGCGCATGACAGGCGCCGGCTTCGGTGTTGGCTGCATAGTCGCAGTCGGGGCAGTACACCAAGTCGTCTTCGCCGGCATCGGCCAAGGCATGGAACTCGCAGGTTACGCTGCCGCCGATCTGGCCGCCGTCGGCTTCGACGGGGCGGTAATCAAGGCCGCAGCGCTCGCAGATGCGCCCGTAGGCGGCGTACATGCTGTCGTAGGTTTCCTGCAGGGACTCCTGGCTGGAATGGAAGCTGTAAGCGTCCTTCATGATGAACTCGCGGCTGCGCAGCAGGCCGAAGCGCGGGCGGATCTCGTCGCGGAACTTGGTTTGGATTTGGTAGAGCGTCATGGGAAGCTGGCGGTAGGAGCGAAGCTCGCTGCGCACGATGGAGGTAACCAATTCCTCGTGCGTGGGTCCCAAGCAGAAGCCGCGACCGTGACGGTCTTCCATGCGCATGAGCTCGGGGCCGTAGTCGTTCCAACGGCCGGACTCATGCCACAGCTCGCCGGGTTGCAGGGCGGGCATCAGGATCTCGTGGGCGCCGATGGCATCCATTTCCTCGCGCACGATGTTCTCGATCTTGGTAAGCACGCGCATGCCCAGCGGCAGAAACGTGTACACGCCGCCGGCAACCTTGCGGATCATGCCGGCGCGCACCAGCAAGCGGTGGCTGGCGATTTCCGCATCGGCGGGGTCTTCCTTCAACGTGGGAGCATATTGCTTGCTCAAACGCATAATTTCCATTACAGGTTTCCTATCTCTTCCATAAGCACATCAACGATAGCGGCCTCATCCACCTTGCGCAAGGTTTTGCCGTGGGCGAACACCACGCCCGAGCCCTTGCCGCATGCCACGCCGATGTCGGCGCCGGCAGCTTCGCCCGGGCCGTTCACCACGCAGCCCATCACCGCCACCTGGATGGGGCGATGCACTTCGCGCAGACGCGCTTCCACTTCCTGGGCAATGGGGATCATGTCCACCTGGCAGCGCCCGCAAGTGGGGCAGCTTACCAATTCCGGGTCGCGGCGACGAAGGCCCAGCGCAGAAAGCAGCGTCCAGCAGGCGCGCACTTCTTCCACCGGATCGTCGGTGAGCGAGATGCGCATGGTGTCGCCGATGCCCTGTTCAAGCAATATGCCCAGGCCACTGGCCGATTTCACCAAGCCTTGGAACAGGGTGCCCGCTTCGGTAACGCCGATGTGCAGCGGGATGTGCGGCATGGCGGCGGAAAGCAGGCGGTAGGTTTCCACCGTGGTGGGCACGTCGTGCGCTTTGGCCGAAACGACGATATCGGTGAAGCCTTCGCCCTCGCAGAACTCCACGTAGCTGCGGGCCGATTCCACCAGCTTCTGCGGAAGGGTAAGGTCGGTGCACGCGGCAAGTTCGGAGTCGAGGCTGCCGGCGTTCACCCCAATGCGGATGGGGATGCCGGCGGCCTTGGCGGCTTCCAACACCGGCACCGTAGCCTGAAGCCCACCGATATTGCCGGGGTTGATGCGCAGCTTCGCCGCACCGCGACGGGCGGCCTCAATAGCCAGCTCGGCGCTGAAGTGGATATCGGCGATGACGGGCAAGGGCGATTTCGCGCAGATCTGCTCGAAGTAATCCAGGTCGGCCTTGCAGGGCACGGCGATGCGGATAAGCTCGCAGCCCGCTTCCTGCAGGCGCGCAATCTGGCGCAGGTTGCCTTCCACATCCGAAAGCGGCAGGTTCAGCATGGACTGCACCACGCACGGAGCGCCACCGCCCAGCGGCACACCCCCCACCTTCACCCGGCAAGTCCTCCTGTTTGGCGCGTTCTTTTCCACAGCTAGCCCCAATTCCCGAATACGAAACGTTGCACATCCTGGTTCAGCATAACCAGGAAGAACCCGGTGAACAGCACGATTCCCGCCGTTGACATATAGCCCATTGCGCGCAGGGAAACCACCTTGCGCGTGATTTTCTGGAACACCTCTATCACGAAGCGACCGCCATCGAGCGGCGGGATGGGGAGCATGTTCATAAGGCCCAGCGAGGCCGAGATGATGGCGGTGAAGAACAGGAAGTTCATGAAGCCCGCGTCCAGCGCGCTCTTCGACATAACGGCGATGCCCACCACCGAAGTGGAATTGGAAACGGTTTCCGCCGCCGTGGCCGGGTTGAACAGGCCGGCAATGGCGGTTACCACCATGCCCAGGTACTTGAAGCCCAGGATGATGGATTCCCACGGCGCCCAGGTGCGGTGGAAGGTTTCGCCCGTTTGCGTGTTCTGCAGGTCCAGCCCCATAACCGAGTAGATGATGATGAAGGCCAGGAACACCCACAGCAGGTTCATGGCCGGGCCGGCCAAAAGGATGGTGCAGCGCTTCCAGAACGGCAGCGTGCAGTACTGCTGCTGCTTTTCGGA
>CAVHGQ010000162.1:0-3486 GCA_963635335.1 Candidatus Melainabacteria bacterium
GCGAGGGCTTGAAGCCGTCGATCTCGGGGAACGCGCGCGAGACGTTGGTGCTCATGGCGTAGGGCATGTAGTTCAGTTCCAACGTCTGCGTGATGGGCTGCGAGGTTACCTCGGAATGCAGGCCTATCACGTTGGGGTTTTCCACCCGCTTCTTCTTCGTTTCCTTTTTCGTCTTCTTTGCCACGGTTTCCCCTTGTTGCGTTTTGCGGGCGCTGCGCCCGCGCGTGCGGTTCGTTTGGGTTTCGGTGCCGCCTGCGCACCCGTTGCGCGGAGCGGCCCGCTTCTATTACTGAAGGTCCAGCTGGTCCAGGTATTCCTTGCCGTGCTCGGCGATGTGGCGCTTGCGGCCTTCATCGTCGGTGCCCAGCAGCAGGTTGAACATGGCTTCCATGGTTGCCACGCTTTCCGGCTCCACCTTGATAAGGCGGCGCGTTTCGGGGTTCATGGTGGTAAGCCACATCATGTCGGGGTCGTTTTCACCAAGACCCTTGGAACGGTTGATGCTGCACTTCTGGTCGCCTATCTCCTTCATGATGTTGTTCTTTTCCAGGTCGGTGTAGGCGAAGTACGTTTTGTCCTTGCAGTTGATCTCGTAGAGCGGCGATTCCGCGATGTACACGTAGCCCTCGTTGATGAGCGTGGGCACCAGGCGGTACAGCATGGTAAGGATAAGCGTGCGGATGTGGTAGCCGTCCACGTCAGCGTCGGTGCAGATAACCACCTTGCTCCAGTTCAGGTTGTCCAAGTCGAAGGTGCCCAGGTTCTTCATGCGCTTGTCTTTGACTTCCACGCCGCAGCCCAACACGCGCAGCAGGTCCATGATGATGTCCGACTTGAAGATGCGCGGGTAGTCTTCCTTCAGGCAGTTCAAGATCTTGCCGCGCACCGGCATTACGCCCTGGAACTCGGCATCGCGCGAAGTGCGGATGGCGCCTGCGGCCGAGTCGCCCTCTACGATGTAGATCTCGCGGCGGGTTTTGTCCTTCGAGCGGCAGTCGATGAACTTCTGCACGCGGTTGGCCATGTCGGTTTTCTGCTGCAGATTGGTCTTGATGCTCTGGCGCGTTTTCTCGGCGTTCTCGCGCGAGCGCTTGTTGATGAGCACCTGCTCCATGATCTTGCCGGCGGCGGCCTTGTTCTCAATCAGGTAGGTTTGCAGGCGCTCCTTGAAGAACGCCGTCATGGCCTGCTGGATGAACTTGTTGTTGATGGCCTTCTTGGTCTGGTTCTCATACGAGGTTTGGGTGGAAAAGCAGTTGGTTACCAGCACCAGGCAGTCCTGCACGTCCTGCCATTTGATGGAGCTCTCGTTCTTGTTGTACTTGCCTTGCTGCTTTATGTACGCGTCGATTGCGCTGGTAAGGGCGCTGCGCGCGGCCTTTTCGGGCGATCCGCCGTTTTCCAGCCAGGAAGAGTTGTGGTAGTACTCCTGCATCTGGAAGGTGCGCGAGAAGCACAGGCAAGCAGTGATCTTCACGTTGTAGTCGGGCAGGTCCTCGCGGTCGCGGCCGCGACGGTCGGCCTGGATGAAGAAAGGCTCCGTTAGATAGTCGGCGCCCACCTTTTCCAGCACGTAATCCTCGATGCCCTTGGGGTAGCAGAAGTCTTCCTCGGAAAAGCCTTCCTCGCCTTCGATGCGCAGGCGGAAGGTGACGTTGGCGTTCACCACGGCCTGGCGGCGCATGGTTTCGCGGTACCATTCGGCCGGGATGTCGATGGAGGTGAACACTTCCAGGTCGGGACGCCATTTGATGGTGGTGCCCGTGCGGGTGGGCTCGTCGGAAGGCTCTACCTGAAGCGCCTTCTTCTTGGCACCCACCACCTTGCCCTTCTTGAAGTGCAGCTGGTACTTGTTGCCATCGCGCCACACGGTAACGTCCATGTACTCGGAGGCGTACTGCGTTGCGCACGAGCCCAGGCCGTTGGTGCCCAGCGAGAAATCGTAGTCGCCGCCCTGGTTGTTGTTGTACTTGCCGCCGGCGTACAGCTCGCAGAACACCAGTTCCCAGTTGAAGCGCTTTTCGGTGGGGTTCCAATCAAGCGGGCAGCCACGGCCATGGTCTTCCACCTGGATGGAGCCATCGGCAAACGCGGTGAGCGTGATGAGGTTGCCGTAGCCCTGGCGCGCCTCGTCTACCGCGTTGGACAGGATCTCGAACGCGGCATGCGAGCAGCCGTCCAGCCCGTCGGAACCGAAGATAACCGCGGGGCGCAGCCTTACGCGTTCCTCGTCTTTCAGCTGACGGATACTGTCGTTGCCGTAATCGGCGCTGTTCTTTGCCATGCTCGTTCTTTCGGTGGTTGTGTTCTGCGTTTGCCGCCAACGGGATGCGGCCGTGCCCTGTGCCGCCTTCGCGCCCTTAGGCGATTGCCCAAACGGCAGATAGCGAAGGGAAAAGGGATTGCTTTCGGTTTTGAGACTTTACCACATCGGCCAGCGCGCACCGCCGCTTGCGCCGCCGCGCTCACCGCAAAACCACGAACACGCGTTCGCTGCCGAAGCAAGGAGCAGAAGGGATGGGCGAAGAGGCGCGACTGGTGGGTGAAGGTAGGCAACGGGGCGCGCGGCTGGTGGGGCTGGTAGGTGCAGGCGGGCGACGGCGACGGCAGTTCCGGGCTGAGGGTTGCAAAATCGCAGTGGGCACAGCGCCGCCGCTTGGACCGGATTCCTGCGCTTATCGCGCCAAAATGTTGGAATTCCAACAGAATGCGGCTGCCATAAGGCTGAAAATGGAACCACCCCGAAGAAGAACGGCCGCCGCGGGCGGCACAAGGCACAAGGAGCCGCCATGAAACGAAGGATCATCGAGATAGACCAAAGCAAGTGCAACGGCTGCGGCGCCTGCGCAACGGCCTGCCACGAAGGCGCCATTGCCATGGTGGACGGCAAGGCCACGCTGATGCGCGACGACTACTGCGACGGCCTGGGCGATTGCCTGCCCGCCTGCCCCACCGGCGCCATCACCTTCGTGGAACGCGAAGCTGCCGCCTACGACGAAGCCGCCGTAGAAGAGAACAAGAAGAAAAGGATGCAAGCCATGACCAACGAAGAAGCCACCCTGCCCTGCGGTTGCCCCGGCAGCAAGGCGAAGTCGCTTACCCACACCGAATGCGAAACCGCCGCCCCAGCGGCAGCCTATGCCGAGCCCGTAAGCCGTCTGCAGCAGTGGCCGGTGCAGATCAAGCTCGTGCCGCCCACGGCTCCCTACTTCAATGGCGCGAAGCTGCTTATCGCCGCGGACTGCACGGCCTTCGCCTACGCCGCCTTCCACGAGCGCTACATGAAGGGCCACATCACGCTTATCGGCTGCCCCAAGCTCGACTTCGTGGACTACAGCGAGAAGCTTACCGAGATCATCCGCGACAACGACATCAAGAGCGTGACCATCGCGCGCATGGAAGTGCCGTGTTGCGGCGGCCTTGAGGAAGCAACCAAGGTGGCGCTGCAGAACAGCGGCAAGTTCATCCCCTGGCAGGTGGTCACCG
>CAVHGQ010000163.1:0-3468 GCA_963635335.1 Candidatus Melainabacteria bacterium
AATTTCGTGGACAAGAACGGCAGCCGCATCTTCGATGCCTATCGCGTGCTGGAATATCAAACCGACTTGGGGAAGGTGCGCATAGCCTACGTAGGCGCAACCACCCCTTCCACGCTGACCGCTTCCTCTCCCACCAGCTTCAAAGACAAGGACGGCAACCTTATCTACGGCTTCTGCGGCGATTCAACCGGCCAGATGCTCTACAGCGTAATCCAAGCCGCAGTGAACGACGCCCGCGCCAACGGCCGCGCCGACTACGTGGTGCTGCTGGGGCATTTGGGGCAAACCGGATCGATGGAGCGCTGGCGCAGCGACACCGTGGTTGCCAATACTTCGGGCATCGACATCGTGATCGATGGCCACAGCCACGAGAAATACATCCAGATGGCAAAGAACAAGAACGGCGAAGACGTGGTAATCGCCCAAACGGGCACCAAGTTCGCCAGCTTCGGGCGCATAGAGATAAACCCTGCCACGGGCACCGCGACGGCCAACCTCGACAGCACCGGGATACCCGACGAGATATACGCCCAGCTCATAGAAGAGGGTACCGGGGATGAAGACCCGGAAGTAGCCGCGGTGGTGGAAGAGATAGAAAGCGAGCTGGAAAAGAAGAAGAGCACCAAGGTGGGAACGTCCGAGGTGTTTCTGCGCGCGTACGAGGACGACGGCTTTTCCTGGGCAGTGCGCAAGCATGAGACGAATCTGGGCGATCTGGTTACCGATGCCTATTTTTACTGCGCCGCAAACCAGGGCGTTATCTGCGACATCGCGGTAGCGAACTCCGGTGGCATCCGGGCGGACGTACGCAAAGGCGAAGTGACGTACGGCACGCTCGTTTCGGTTCATCCCTACATGAACCAGCTGTGCTTCCTGCGGGTTACCGGGCAGCATATCTTGGACATGCTGGAAGTGGGGGCTATGGAACTGCCCGCTGAATGCGGCGGCTTCCTACAAGTATGCGAAGAGGTTAGTTACACCGTGCTGACCAGCATCCCCACGCCTGTTGCGCTTTCCGAAGACGGATCTTCGGTGAGGGAGATCGTGGGCGAGCGCCGCGTGCGACACGCCAAGATCGGCGGCAAGGACATAGACCCCACGGCCACTTACACCATCGTTGGCTCGACGTACATCCTTGTCAACGGCGGCAACGCCATGCCCATCCCCGCCAATGTCGAAGAGGCGGAGTTCCTGGAAACCGACACCGATGCGCTTATCGAGTACATCCAGGTGAACCTGAAAGGAACCATCGGGCAAAGCTACCAGAACAGCGATGGCCAAGGGCGGATCACGATAACCGACCACGATGACGGCTCGGATGAAGACGACGATCCCGGCAAAAGCGACCCGGACGGCAGCGAGGACAGCGGCGCCATGGACGGGCTCGACGGCGATAGCGGGAATGGCTCCGCGAGCGACGGAGCGAAAACGACCCTCCCCCAAACCGACGATTGCGAGAGCGAAACGCTTTCCGCAGCAGCCGCACTGGCAGGCGCAGGCGCCGTACTCGCAGGAAGCGCAGCTTTAGCGGAAAGCATAGGACAGCCTTAGGAACCGCATGCAGGAACACAGCGCCGGGCGGGCAGATGCCCAACCAACCCCTCGCACCCAGCTGTGGTGCTGTAACGGTTTTCTTTCCTTTGCTGTTCACGTGCGATGCGGGTTTCTGGTTATATAAACTAATCAATGCACTTGAGGCGGAAGCCCGTTCGCGCGAACCGGAGCTCGCCACAAGCCGAACCATGCACCACGCATAGCAGAATCAGCCACGCAACGCAGAAAGGAGGGCGCGCCCGTGATAACCACGTCGTGTGACGAGAACTCAGAGCGCCCCCTGGTCATCGTTGCGCATGCCTCGGTGGGCTCGGGCCACCGCAGCGCCGCCCAGGCAACCGCGCAGGCGCTGGAAGACCTCTGCGGCAAGCACCCAGCCCTTCCCGCCAACACGGAAATCGCCGTGCTGGACATCCTGGATTTCGGCTACCTGAAGTTCGATGGCGACAAAACCGCCAACGTAACCGTGGCGTTCGATTCGCTCTACGACTTCACCTGGCACCGCACCTTCACGGGGCGCTTGCTATGGGGCGGCGGTTCGGCCTGGTCGACCTTCATGTTCGGCCGCTACACCAAGCTCATTCGCAAGCGCAAGCCAATCGCGGTCATCGCCACGCACATCGTGGCCGCCAACGCCTCGGTTGCCGCGCGCATGGTAACCAAGCAGCCGTTCCCCATGGTGTGCATCCCCACCGACTACGGTGCGGAAGGCCTGTGGCCCAACCTGGGGTGCGACCTGTTCTGCGCCGCCGATGAAACCATGGTGAAGGAGCTGCTCCCGCGCCGCGTGCCGCGCAGCCACATAAAAGTAACCGGCATTCCTGTGCGCAAGGGCTTTTCCGAGCCCATCGACCGTGCGCAGGTGCTGCAACGCTTCGGCCTGCCGGAAAACAAGATAATCTGCCTGGTGATGGCCGGCGCGCGCTTGCCGCAGCCCTACATCCCCTTCCGCAAGATCGTGAACCAGATCGTGCCACTGCTGGGCGATTTCCCCAACATGCACTTCGCGTTCCTTGCCGGCGCCGATGAAGAATACGCCAACGGCCTGAAGGGCTACTTCGCCGACCGGCGCATAGAGAACGTCAGCGTGTTCAACTACATCGAGGACATTCCGCAGCTCATGGAAGCCAGCGACATGATCGTGGCGAAGTCGGGCGGGCTGGCAACCACCGAATGCCTGTGCGCACGTCTGCCGCTTATCCTGGTGGGCACGCCCTACGGGCAGGAACGTGCAAACACCCTCACCGTTACCGCAACCGGTGCCGCGGTAGAGGCGAAGACCTCGCAGGAGCTGGTGGAAAGGCTGACGCAGATCCATCAGAACCCCGATATCCTGAAGTCCATGCTGGATTCCGGCGAAACCCTGCGCCGCCCCCACGCCGCACACGACGCCGCCATGGCCACGCTGGACCTAGTGGGGAACGTGCAGCTACCCAAGCGCCATCTGTTCAAGCTCTACATCGGCGGCAAGCCCTACCGCGTGCGCTAGCGCGAGGCGGTCGCCTAAGCAGGGCCAGCCTGCTCGTCTGCCCCTTGCACCACATCCAACGCTAGAGCACCCGGCCCAGCGCCAACCCGAGGCGACCCAGCTGCCCCGACTAAGGACGGGTCCACTCCATAAACACAGCCTGCAATCCACCCAATACCACGAATCCCCAGCCCTGCTTTTCGCAGAACCGGGGATTCATCGCTATCAGGGCATCTTGGGCTGAAGCCTACCCGCTCGCCTATTTTCCTATTTCCCGAAACGGCTGAAGAAGCCCTTCTTCTCGGCTTCTTCGGAGGTGACATCCAACACGTCGTAGCCCTGCGCGGAAATCACCTCGCGGAGCTTCGCCTCGTCCACCGGGGTGTCCGACTCGATAACCGTGCGCCCCTTTGCGTGCGAGCTGGTAACCTTCTTCACCTTGAAGT
>CAVHGQ010000164.1:0-3452 GCA_963635335.1 Candidatus Melainabacteria bacterium
CCGAGAACGAGCGCTGCGACGCCCTCGCCACCTCGGCCGCTGATGGCCCCAACAAGATCGAAGACGAAGGCTTCAACGGCTAACCCGCCCGTCCGCGACGCGGGCCAGGGCACTCCACTGTGATAAAGGGGTCTGTCCCTACTGACACGCGAGCATGGCTCGGCAGCATCGGGCGGCGCCTGCGCGGCGAGAAGCCCTTCCGGAGCGCGGCTTCCGAGGGCTCGCCTTCAAGGCGGCGCCCCCGGTACTTGATCAACGGTTCCGGGATGAGGCGAACCATGCGTCAAGCTGGTCTCCGCGCCGCCCCCTTCGCGAGCGCTCGGAAGCCGAAACAAGCGAAGGGGGCGCCGAGGTGCGTAGGCGCCGCCCGGCGCGGGCAGCCGCGTAACTCGCGATCAAGCGCTTAGTCTTGCGTGCGACCCATGATCTTGTTGGCGGCGTAGATGCCCGAGATACAGGCGGGCTCCATGCCCAGGCCGTTGACGTCGCCGGCCATGATAAGGCCCGGCGCCAGGTTCTGCGGCAGCGCTTCGTGGGCTGCAGTGTAGAGCGCATGTTCCCAATGCTTCTTCCCCAGCACCTCCCATTCGTCGAAGTACAGGTCGAAGCGGCGCATGGCCTCGAAGTCTATCTCGGTGAAAACCTCGTAGTCGCCGTCGAAGCGCTTGGCGATGTAGATGATGGGGATGGTGTCGTCGAAGAGGTGCACCGACTGGTCCCAATAGGCGGGCTTGATCTTGCCGCGCACCAGATACCCGGTAAGCTGCGATGCCTCGCGAATGTCCAGCTCGGGCAGGCCGGCAACGGGCGCAAGCAGTTCTTTGGTGATGTGCGCAGGGCTTGCTATAACCACGTTCTTGCAAGTGAAGGCCTTGCCGCCCTTGGTGGCAACCTTCCACCCGTCGCCTTCCTTGGAAACGCCTACCACCTCGTCGATCAGGACCGAGCCCGAGCCTTCGCCCAAACGGGCTTGCACGCCCGCGGAATCGAAGTCGAAGCGCTTCAGGCAGAACAAAAGCTTCATCGGCGGGATCTGCATCGTCAACGGCTGCACCGTGTTCAGGTAGTCCAAGGCGGTAAGATCCTTGATCTTGGTGCCCGTGCAGGCGTGGGCGAACATGCTCACCAGGTCCCTGCAAATGGGTCCGAAGCCCATGCGCTCGATCATGTGCTCGGCCGATTCGGTATACAGCTGCTTGATCATCGGGTCTTTCTCGAGCGCCGTCTGCACCTCCATCACCGTGCAGTTGTCCTTGAAGCGGGTGTAGGCCGGGATGAATTCCTCGCGCATCCACTTCATGTACTTCAGCAGGCTGGGGGCGTCGGCCATGGTGGTAAGCGAAACGGGCGGATAGCGCCTGCCGTCGTCGTGATGGCAGCAGCCGTCGGAAAGGTGCGGCAGCACATCGGGGCCTTCGATGAGCAGGCCGCTCTGCAGCATGTATTTGTAGGTGCCGAAGTAGAACACCGCCCCGTAATTCATGTGGCGCTCTTCGTCGTTGCAGATCCTGCCACCGATGTTCGGGCTGACAAGCAAATAGTCGCGGTTGCTTTTCTGCAGCTCAAGGCAGCAGTTCATGCCAGCTACGCCAGCACCAACAACAACCGTCTCGTAATCGTATCCCATTGTTCTCTCCCTCTTCTCAACGCCCGCCGCACAGACAGGCTCCCTCTAAAACCCATCGGCCGTTCCCCTTGCCGATGCGGCCTTGCGCCCAGGCCCCTTCGCCCGGGCGCATCCATCAATCGAAATAGCGCTTGCGGAAATTGCGCTCCCCTTCGGAAAGCTTGGTGATGGTTTCCATACAGCACCTGCCCATGACCAGCGAAGCCGTGCCCAAGATGAACACCACGAAATACTTGTGGATGGGCGTGCGCAGGAAGGGGCTGAACACGCAGTCGCAGCGGTAGATGAAGCGGGACTGCTTTTCGTTGATGGGATAGACCTCCCAGTTCCAGGTCCAGGCAAATCGCTTGAACCACAGCCGTAGCGCTCCTTCCTGTTCGGGTCCGCGGTTCTTCCAGGTCGGGTCCGTTTCCGTGTCGGAATGGGCGGCCCAATAGTAGTGGCCGTCCTCGCCGTTCGAACAGTCGGTGACCCACTCGCCAATGGAAAGCGGCGCCTGATGGAACCACTGGAATTCCCCCACGTGGAGGTTCTGCCATTGGGGGTACTTCGTGTAGTCGTAATGGTTGCGGATGTCGAAGGTGAAGAAGCGCTCCAGGCGCTCGAAGCTGTACCAGCCGCCCTTCGATTGGCCGGCTTGCTGCATGTAGGGCCAAATCTGCTCGGGCGTTGCGTTCACCGTGATGCCCGCGTCGTAGCGCAGCTTCTTCACGCCCGCCGGGAAATGGTCGTCGCCCTTCATCACGTATGCGCGCTCGGCGTCGGTCATCTTGGGGCGCAGGCCGTAGATCCACAGCATCGAAAGGATGATGAAGCACACGCCGCAGATGCACCATAGAACGCTCCACACGGTAACGCCTGGGCCGAACAGCCCCTGAACCGGGTCGACGTAATCGGTGGCAACGGAAAGCACGAAACGGGTTACCACGTCCAGGCCCCAGCCGATAAGGCCGTACCAGATTGCCTCGGCAGAGCATTCCATCATCTTCTGCCGGTGCCCAATCGCCCAATCGATGAGCACGCCGACGATGCCGAACAAATACCCCAGCAGCACGAACAGCGCTTTCTTCCCCTTTGAGAAACGGTCGATGAAACGAGGGGTTCCCACTGGCAATCCGGGAAGGTTTCCATTAGCCGCCATTTTCCTCTCCTCCTCTTAGAATCTCGCTTGCTACATGCACGTGTCCGCAACCGGGCACGTTTGGCACTTGAAGCCGTACTCGCAGGGTGTGTGCGAATGCGCGAAGGCGTACTCCATGTCGCGTTGGTAGCGCTCAACTTCATCCAAGTCCAGCATGTAGAACACCGAGGTGCCGCGCCGTTCGCGCTTGAACAGGCCCGACTGCTCCATGATCTTCAGGTGCTTGGATGCGGCGGGCTGGCTGATCCCCAAAACATCAGCGATGTCGCCCACCTTCATGGTGTACGGCTCGTGCGAGCCGACGATCTTGATCATGCGCATACGGTTAGGGTCGCTCACTGCCTTGTTGTACCGGCAGACGCGCTCAACCAATCCCCCACGAACGCTCATCGCACACCCCCATTTCTATAACCTTATGGTTATAAGGTAATGATTATGAACGCGTTCGTCAACGCCTTGGGATGCGGCCGCGGCCTCCGCTTCCGCCCGCGCCGCGGGCCGGGCCACTGCAGATGCGATACCGCGCAGAACTGGACGGGCATGGGCACTCCCCTGTGCTGAAGGAGCCCGTCCCTACTGACACGGTAGCGACGGGCGGTGCCTGCGCGGCGAGAAGCCCTTCCGGAGCGCGGCTTCCGAGTGCTCGCCTTCAAGGCGGCGCCCCCGGTACTTGATCGTGGATGC
>CAVHGQ010000165.1:0-3422 GCA_963635335.1 Candidatus Melainabacteria bacterium
GGTTGGTTAGAATCGTCGTAATCGGTTGGTTGAAAACTCCGCAATCGGTTGTTTGCGCAGGAAGGGGATACCGTGGCTAATCAGAAAATGGATGCAGATCATTACCTGCCCCGCTTCGCTGACGCCCTTATCAAGCGGAAGCTAGGCTATATAGGCGCGGTTGAAATCAGGGGGCCGAAATGGTGCGGCAAAACGCAGTCTGCCATGCAACAAGCATCCAGCTGGGTCATGATGCAAGATCCCGACAAACGGAAGGATTATCAGCTCCTAGCCCAAACGAAGCCGTCACTGCTGCTGGAGGGCCCGTCCCCGCGCCTTATCGATGAATGGCAAGAGGCTCCGCAGCTGTGGGATGCTGTACGCTTTGCTGTTGACGGCAACAGCGAACCCGGCCGGTTCCTGCTTACCGGGTCTTCAACGCCCACCTCTCTTCCGTCGCATTCCGGTGCTGGGAGGATAGCCTCTGTCGATATGGGACTTATGAGCCTTGCCGAATCCAAGGATTCAACGGCCGAGGTTTCCCTTGGCGCGCTGTTCGACGGGCAGGAAGATTGCTTCGGCTATTCGGAATGCGACATCGAGCGCATCGCCTATCTTGTTTGCCGGGGCGGTTGGCCACGTGCCGTTACCCTTCCGAACGAAGAGGATGCGCTTGAATTCGCGGGCGATTACCTTGCCACCATTGCTGAGCAGGACATTTCCCGCGTGGACGGCGTTGAGCGCAATCCCCAATATGCACGTTTGATCATGCGGGAGTATGCGCGGGTAACGTCGTCCCAGGCAACGCAGTCAACCATCAACAAAGACCTGAAGGCGCGCGGCATCGAGCTTTCGCGCGACACGGTGAACGGGTATTTGGCTGCTCTGCGCAGGCTCTACGTTATCCAGGAGCTTTCCGCGTGGACGCCATCGCACCGTGCGCGGGCGCGTATAACGAAAACCCCAACCCGTCACTATGCGTGTCCCTCCATTGCTGCTGCGGCGCTTGGCGCAAGCCCCAGATCGCTGCTTATGGATACGGCAACGCTGGGCTTGCTGTTCGAGTCTCTTTGCGTTCGCGACCTGCGCGTTTACGCTCAAGCTCTTTCCGGGGAAGTGTTCCATTACCACGACGATGCGGGCAGGGAAGCCGATGCGGTTATCCAGCTTCAGGACGGCAGATACGCCCTTTTCGAAATGAAGCTCGGTGCCTCGTTCGTGGATGAGGGAGCCGCAAGCCTTTTGAAACTGCGGGATAAGATCGACATAACCGTAATGGGTGAGCCAGCATTTTGCGCGGTTGTTACGCCCGGGGGTTACGCGATGCGCCGCAGCGATGGCGTGTTCGTCCTGCCCATAACATGCCTCACCGTGTAGCACGAACGAGCCGCTGCGAGGCATATTAGGGACAGTCGCTCTTTAGCGCGCTAAAGCGGACCATTGAACAGGGTCGACCCGTGACGACCGTTTCGCTTCAGTTGGCAGGCGCCAACATGCGTTAGCTTTTTTAGCTTTTGTTAGCTTGGCTACTGTTTTTTTGAAAATCCATTGCCCACCGAAGCCCTAGGGCAAGCCACTCCGGTTGGAAAACGCAAGTGAAACCTTGCAAAGCGGGATGGAAAAGCGTATCGGATTCAATGAAACACCTGCTCATATAGCTGTTTCAATGCATGAATGTCGCTAAAGGCGCTGGTTTTCTGTTTACGCGTAATTTCCCGGTTGAAACTCCCGTATTTTCCCGAATAGGATTCCCGTATTTTCCCGAATGCAAATGGCGTAAAATACCGATTGAAGGATTATTGGAAGGAGAACGTGGTGGCTGCAAAGGAAACGCTTACCCCCGATGGCTACCGGCCAAGGCTTATAGAGGCCAGGCTCGATGCCCTTATGGCGGCATTCGGCTGCGTGGAGATCAACGGGCCGAAGTGGTGCGGCAAAACCTGGACCGCTATGACGCGCGCATCGTCGATGACCAAGCTCGACGAACCTTCCGACCGGGAAGCCGCGGAAATGGACCCGACGCTGGCGCTCGTCGGCGATAAGCCTCACCTTGTGGACGAATGGCAGGAAGTGCCGGAAGTCTGGGATGCGGCTCGGCGCTTTGTGGACAATTCGGGCAACCAGCGCGGCGCGCTCTTGCTTACCGGCTCAACTTCGTTGGGGCGCGGGGACCGCGGTAAAGTGCGCCATTCCGGCACAGGTAGGATTGCTCGTCTTTCCATGCGTCCAATGGCTCTGTGTGAATCGGGCGATGGGGAAGCGCGAGTGTCCCTTTCGGCGTTGCTGAATGGCAATGGGCTTGTTCCGGCTCGCAAGGAAACCGGTCTGGCCGATGTGGCGCGCTGGTGCTGCCGGGGCGGCTGGCCTGCGAACCTTGGCCTCGCCGATGAGGCTGCCGCGGAAACTGCGGGGCAGTACGTGCAATCTGTTCTGGACATCAATGTGCTGGAAGAGGGCAGGTCGCCCCAGACCGGGCTTGCGCTTTTGCGGGCGCTCGCGATGAACGAGAGTCAAGCCGTTACCTATAAGACGCTTGCCAACGACATGGCGGGCGGCGAGGCGAAACCCAGCGAGGACACGATAGCTGCCTACCTGGACTTGTTCGACAGATTGAAGCTTACGGAAGAGCTGCGCGGCTGGGAACCTCCTATGCGATCCAAGGCAAGGGTGCGTGTGAAGCCCAAGCGCTACTTTTGCGATCCATCCCTTGCCTGCGCCTTGCTCGGCGCAGCACCCGAGAGTCTTTTGCACGATACGCAGACCCTCGGCATGCTGTTCGAGAACCTGGTCATACGCGACCTGCGGGTTTTCTTGTCAACATATTCAGGTTTGGGAAATGACGTTTTCTATTATCGTGACGAGAACGGTCTTGAGGTGGACGCAATCGTTCAGCGTGGTGGGTCTTGGGGCGCGATCGAGGTAAAGCTCAGCGACACGAAAGCTGATGATGGGGCAAGGAATTTGCTGAAGCTGCGCGATAAGCTGTGCGCCAATCCGTTGACCCAAACCGCTCAACCTGCGTTCCTTGCCGTTGTGGTGGGGCGCGGCAGCCTTGCCTATACCCGCGATGATGGCGTACAGGTGATCCCGGCGGCGCTGCTGGGGGCTTAATCGTGCGCCAAGCTGGGCATACTTCTCTTGCTTTTTGATATTCTAATCTGCGGTGTTCCGCACCCGGGCAGCCCTTTTTTGAAAGGGGGCGCCGCTCATGGACGATCAGACTATTCTCGCGCTCTGCGCGATTCTTATGGTTGTACTTGGGATCATCGAAGTCAGCCAGCGCCATTAACGGCGTGGGTTGACGGGGAAGAGGTGTGGACTGCATTTGGACATGAAAAAAGCCAGGCATAGGTTTGACGGCTAGCCTGGCCTTTGATTAACCGATGCTGCCCGGGTAAGCGGGGCACCGTTTGTATTCCGTATTGTATCACCGAACCGCCGAG
>CAVHGQ010000166.1:0-3247 GCA_963635335.1 Candidatus Melainabacteria bacterium
ATGCGCATCCGCAACATGGTGCTGCCGGAAGAGATCCAGGTCATCGACAACGACCTGCGCCGCGTGCGCACCCAGAAGGACCAGGCCATTTCCGCGCAGGACTTCAAGCGCGCCGATTCCCTGCATGCCGAAGAGGTAGAGCTTGAGGCCAAGCGCGAAGAGGCGCAGAAGAAGTGGGAAGCGGAAACCAGCAAAACCGTGAGCGAGGTAGAGGTGGAAGACGTGGCCGATGTGGTCTCCATGACCACCGGCGTGCCCGTTTCCAACCTCACCGAGGCGGAAACCGAGAAGCTGCTGCGCATGGAATCGGTACTGCATGAGCGCGTCATCGGCCAGGACGAGGCGGTAACCGCGCTTTCCAAGGCCATACGCCGTTCGCGTTCCGGCCTGAAGGACCCGAAGCGCCCTGCGGGCTCGTTCATTTTCCTGGGCCCCTCCGGCGTGGGCAAGACCGAGCTTTCCAAGGCGCTGGCGGAATTCCTGTTCAATTCCGAAGACGCCCTTATCAGCTTCGACATGTCGGAGTACATGGAAAAGCACAGCGTAAGCCGCTTGGTGGGCTCGCCTCCGGGCTACGTGGGCTATGACGAGGGCGGCCAGCTTACCACGGCGGTGCGTCAGCGCCCGTATTCGGTGGTGCTCTTCGACGAGATCGAGAAGGCGCACCCGGATGTGTTCAACATTCTGCTCCAGATCTTGGAGGAAGGGCGCCTTACCGATTCACAGGGGCGCGTGGTGGATTTCCGCAACACGGTTATCATCATGACCTCGAACGTCGGCGCGCGTGAGATCACGGCAAGCACGCCTTTGGGCTTCACCGGCAATGCCAACGGCGGCATGGACGACAAGGAAATGAAGCAGCGCGTGATGGCCGAGGTGAAGAAGCTCTTCCGCCCCGAGTTCCTGAACCGCATCGACGAGATCATCGTGTTCAAGTCGCTCACCGAGGAAGAGATCGTGAAGATCGTCGACCTTATGGTGGCCGATTTGCGCGAGCGCCTTATCGAGCAGAACATGACCATCAACCTCACGCCCGAGGCCAGTCGTTTCGTTGCCAAGGAGGGCGCCGACCTTTCCTATGGCGCCCGCCCGCTGCGCCGCGCCATCCAGCGCCTTATCGAGGATCCGCTTTCCGAGCAGCTGCTGGAAGGCAAGTGGACCAGCGGTTCGGTCATCGACGTGGACGTCGCGGATGGCGAGCTCACCTTCACGCCCGGCACCGGCTCTATCCCCGCGCCGCGCAAGCGTGATACCATAGCTGCCGAGGCCGAATTGCTTCTTGCGGGTTACGATCTGGGCCATGCGGGCTTGCCTTCGCGTGGTGGCGGTTCCTCTGCAGGGGGCCAAGCGGCCGACTAGAGCTTGAGGTGCGCCAGGTGCGGCGGCTCGAGCAAGCTGCACGTGGCGTACAGGAGCCCTTTATGACAGACAAGATGATCGATCCGATCTTCGCCCCCTCCGTTCTGGAGCATGCCATGGCGATGTTCGACGATATGAGCTTCGACGCCCTGAAGGCGGAACCCCGCCCTGAGGGCGTCGTTGGCAAGAAGCCCAAAACCGCGGCCATCATCCTGGCCGGCGGCAGCGGCGAGCGCTTCGGGCGCGAGGGCGGAAAGCAGCTGGTGGAAATAGCCGGCAAGCCCATCCTTACCCGCTCGGCCGAGGTGTTCGACGCCGTGGCCGACATCGGCCTGATCGTTATCGTGTGCCCGAAAGAGCGCACCGAGGAATATCGCGCCCGCGCCATCGACCCGTTCCCGTTCGTCACGCCCATCGTTATGGCGCCTGCCGGATCCATCCGTCAGGAATCGGCGTTTTCTGGCCTTGAGCTGGTGCCCGAGGAATATGAGTTCGTCATATTGCACGACGGCGCTCGCCCGCTGGTAACCACCGAGCTGGTTGAGCACACCATCAGCACCATCAAGGGCAACATCGACTGCGATGGCGCCCTGGTGGGCCACCCTTCCATCGACACGCTGAAGGTGGTGGAAAACGGCGTGGTCGTGGGCACCCCCGACCGCTCCGTGTTCTGGAACGCGCAAACGCCGCAGATCTTCCGCGCGGGCATCTACCGCCGTGCGCATGCCTCGGCTCTCTCCGACGGCTTCGTGGGCACCGACGATTCCTCGCTCATCGAGCGCCTGGGCGGCCGCGTGATCATGGTGGAAGGCAAGCGCGACAACATCAAGCTCACCGTCCCCGAAGATTTCCTGCTTATCTCTGCCGCCGTGCGCGCTGCGTTCGAAGAGCAGATGCAGAAGAAGGGGGAATAGGTGGCACCTTCGCAGAACGGAAACGCCGAGCCTGGCAAGAACGCTGCTTTTGCCATGCGCGTCGGCTTGGGTTACGACGTGCACGCCTTCGCCCCTGGCCGCAAGCTCATCCTGGGCGGGGTGGATATTCCCCATACCCAGGGGCTGGACGGCCATTCCGACGCCGATGTGCTTGCCCATGCGGTGGCCGATGCCCTGCTGGGGGCTATCCGCGGCGGCGACATCGGCAAGCTGTTCCCCGACACCGACCCGGCCTACAAGGGCGCCGATTCGCTGAAGCTGTTGGCGGCCGTTGCCAACCTGGTGCGCGAAAGCGGCTTTTCCATTGTGGACATCGACTGCGTTATCGCAGCCCAGGCACCGAAGCTCTCTCCCTATCGCGATCAGATGCGCGCCAACCTGGCAAACGCCTGCGGCATCCCGGTGGAAAACCTGGGCGTGAAGGCAACCACCACCGAGCACTTGGGCTTTGAAGGCCGCGAAGAGGGCATTTCCGCCCAGGCGGTGGCGCTGGTAAGCCGATGTTGATGCCCGCTTCCCGTTCCGCAGTCCATTAGCACGCGTCCCTAGGGGCGCGTTTCCCATTTCCAAGGAGAACCGATGATCAAGATCTACGACACCATGGCACGCGAAAAGCGCCCCTTCGTCCCGCAGAACGACGGCAAGGTGAACATGTACGTGTGCGGCCCCACGGTGTACAACTACATCCATATCGGCAACGCCCGCACCTTCATCTCGTTCGACACCATCCGCCGCTACCTTATCTGGCGCGGCTACGAGGTGAAGTTCGTGCAGAACATCACTGACGTGGACGACAAGATCATCAAGAAGGCCAACGAGGAAGGCCGCAGCGCCTCCGAGGTTGCTGCCGAATATGCCCAGGCATTCATCGACGATATGCATGCCGCCGGCGTGATGGACCCGGACGTGCGTCCGCGCGCCACCGAGGAGATCGGCGAGATGATCGCGCTGGT
>CAVHGQ010000167.1:0-3231 GCA_963635335.1 Candidatus Melainabacteria bacterium
TTGCGGGTTTCGATGGTGTGCTCGATGGCGTCGATCATGGCCGGGTTCCTCCATTTCTACCAGCTGGCAACGATATCCCCACATCGGTTGCGACCGCCGCAGCTGGTTTGTTAGCGTGTTCATTGTAATAGATGCCCCACACCCCCAACAGACAGGAGCGCCCCATGCAGTTCATCTTGCGCACCATCGCGATTTTCGTGGCCGTCGGCGTGGCGGTATGGCTGGTTCCCGGGGTGGAGGTTGTGGGAACGCAAAGCGCCTGGGCGTCCATCGCCATCGTTTCGCTTTTCATCGCGCTCATCAACATGACCATCAAGCCGCTGCTGCAACTGCTCAGCCTGCCCATCACCATCGTTTCGCTGGGAATCTTCTATCTGGTGGTGAACACCGTGCTGTTGTACCTGGCGGCAGCAATCGGAAACGCCCTGTTCGGCGCGGGTTTCGTCATCGATTCGTTCGCCTCGGGGTTCGTGGCTTCCATCGTGATATCCATCGTTTCCGCCGTAATGAACTCCGTTCTCGGTTCTGACTGAGTTTTCCCAGGCCAACTCCGTTACAATCCTTCTCGTAGGAGGAGGAAGCCATGACCGAACAGCCTGCCATCCAGTGCGAGAAGGCACACGGCCGCTACGCTAAGCAGACCACGAAAAGCCAGGTCACGCGCGAAAAGATCATCGCCGTTGCCATAAGCCTGTTCCGCGAGAACGGTTATGCCAACACCTCGCTCAGCCAGATATCGCGCCAGGCGGGCATCAACCCCTCTTCGCTGTACTATTACTTCTCGTCTAAGGAAGAGCTTCTGAACAGCGTGTTCGACCAGGGCTCAACCGTTCCGCCCATCCCGCTTCTGGAATCGCTTTGCCAAAGCCGCGCCGCGCAGCTCTACGCGCTTATCACCTACGACATCGTGCACAAGTGCGAGCTGCCCATCGATTTCAACGAGCTGGAGGTTATCGCGGCGGAAAACCGCGAGTCGTTCAACCTGTTCTTCGAGCATTACCGCCTGCTGTACCGCAACTTCGTCACTGTGCTGCAACGGGGAATCGAGGAAGGCGCGTTCATTCCCTGCACGCCCGACGTGCGAACCGTGGCCATCCTCTCCATGAACGAGGGGCTGCAGCACCACTTTCACGCCAAGCACCGCAAGAAGCTGATCTTGGAAGCTTCGGGCTACACGGTACGCAACTACACGCCCGAGGATATCGCCCGCATGGGGGCGCGCTCCATCATCCCCTCGCTACTGAAGAACCCGCTTGCGCTGGACGATTGCATCGACGACGGGCGCGAGCTGTACTACCTGCTGAAGCGCCACCTGGACGGCTAACGGCGAACCAGCTCCCCCTCGCGCACAACGACGTTTTCCAAGCTGGGCACCGCTATGTCGGCGTGGGCTTCCGCTTCCGCCTGCGGCACGTTGTTGGCATCGCTGTACAGCCCCAGCACGGGAAAGCCCGCGTTGCGCAAGGTGTCCATGGCATACAGAGAGTCCTCGAAGCCCCAGGTGAGCGCCCGTTCGGTGCCCAACAGCTCGCGCGCATGGTTGAACGCGGCGGGCTCGCGCTTGGTGGTACCCAGGTCTTCCACGGAAACGACCGCCCGGAAGAATCCGCTCACCCCGGAACTGGAAAGGCCGGCCTCCAGGTACTTCGCGCAGCTGGACGACACAACGCACATGGGCACCCCGGCAGCCGCGCACGATTCCAGCAGCTCGGCGGCGCCCGGCAAGAGCGAAGCGCTGCGGTAGTAGGCCATCATGTACTCGTCGATGAAACCGACCACTTCCCCGTCGCTTGCGCCCAGGCCGTAGTTCACGTGGAAGTAGTGGGCCACCTCGGGGATGGTGAACGCGCTGAACAGCTTGCGCTCCTCGGGCTTCACCTGCACGTTCGCCTGGCGCGCCAGCACGCCTTCCAGGCCGCGCCAAGCGTCCAGGGAATCAAGAAGGGTGCCATCGCAATCGAAGATGGCACCCTTTATCAGGTTCGGTTCCGCGCTACTCATAGTCTTTCTTCAGGGCTGCGAAAGCGGGCATGGAGTTCTTGATGGTCTCAGCGGAAACGCAGTAGCCGATGCGCACCCAGCCGCCCACGCCGAAGCTGTCGGAGGGAACCAGCAGAAGCTCATGCTCCTTCGCCTTGTCGGAGAAGGCCTGGGCATCGGGCTCCAGCGCCTGCATCCACAGATAGAACGCCCCATCAGGCGCGATGTAGTTATAGCCCAGCTCGTCCAAGCCCTTGGTAAGCAGCTCGCGGTTGGCAGCGTAGGCGGCGGCGTTCACCGGCTCGTCCACGCAGGCGGCGATGACGCGCTGGAAGAACACCGGCGCGCAGATGTAGCCCAGCGCACGGCCGGCGCCGGCAATGCCGAACATGACGCGCTCCGATTCCTCAACCTCGTTGGGAACCAGCACGTAGCCGATGCGGTCGCCCGGAAGCGAGAGCGACTTCGACCAGGAATAGCACACCAGGGTGTTGTCGTAGATGGACGGCACCCACGGGACCTCGGGGCCGTAGGCAAGCTCGCGGTACGGCTCGTCGGAGATAAGGTACAGCGACCCGCCCAGCTCTTCGCGCTTCTGGTGCAGCAAGGCGGAAAGGCCTTCCAGCGTTTCGCGCGTGTACACCACGCCCACCGGGTTGTTGGGCGAGTTGATGATGACGGCGCGCGTGCGCTCGTTGATGGCGGCGCCCAGGGCCTCGAAGTCGATCTGGAAGTTGTCCTCGCGGGCGGGCACTTCCACGCACTTACCGCCATCGGCCTCGATCCAAACGCGGTACTCGGGGAAGTACGGCGAGATGACGATGATCTCGTCGCCCGGGTTCAGCAGCACGGCCTTGATGCAGCAGGAAAGGCAGGAAGCAGCACCCGTGGTGAGGTAGAAGTTCTTGGCGGCGTAATCGGTGCCGAAGCGGCGGTTCAGGTTATCGGCAATAGCCGTCTTGGTGGAGTCGAGGCCGGATGCCTGCGAATAGGCGTGCAGTTCGGCCGGGGGCATCTCGGAAAGCTCGCGGATGACTTCCGCCACCTTCGCGGGAGCGGGGACGCTGGGGTTGCCGATGCTGAAATCGAACACCTTGTCCTCGCCGATCTGGGCCTTGCGCTGAAGACCGTAGGCGAACAGCTCGCGAATAGCCGAAGGGGCGTTGCCCAAGCGGTACATGGTTTCGTTGATCATGAATGACTCCTTAGCCAGTTTGTTTCAGGCACTTATTATGCAGCCGTCCGCCGCGG
>CAVHGQ010000168.1:0-1574 GCA_963635335.1 Candidatus Melainabacteria bacterium
GGGCGCACCAGCACCTGTTGGTTGCCAACGGCAACATCAACCTGCACCGGCTCGAACACCCGCGGGGCCACCAATCTGTACACGCAGTTCAACAAAGGCTATTCCCCAATAAGCGAAGCCGCCACCCTCATGTCTTGCGGGTAGGTTATCTTCATGTTGGAAACGTCGCCGCGCACCAGCGCCACCTTCTTGTTGCGCAGCACGTAGATCTTGCAGGCGTCGGTAAGTATCATCTCTTCTTCCAGCGAAAGCCCGCTAATGAGCTCTTTCAGCTCCAGCAGCCTGAACGACTGCGGCGTTTGCCCCTGGTACAGCATGTTCCTGTCGGGGATGGCCGAAATGCACTGGGCGTCTTCGCTTTGCACGATGGTGTCGGTTGCGGGAACAACGGTGTCGCACGCGCCGTACTGGCGCACGGCTTCGATGTTCTCGGCAATGATGCGCTGGGAAACGAAGGGGCGCACCGCATCGTGCGTGACCAGGATGGTGCTTTCGTCCACCTGGTAGTTCGCTTCGATATAGGAAACGGCCTGCTTAACCGTGTCGTTGCGGGTGGCGCCGCCGGCAACCACCTGCAGCATGGGCATGAATTCGGGGCAGTGCTTTTTCAGCAGGTCGCGCGTTTGCTGCACCCAGGCCTTGGGGCACAGAACCAGAACGGCCTCGAACGCGTTTGCCGCACAGAACTTTTCCACCGTGTGGGCAAGAATGGGCTTGTTGCCCAGTTTTAGGTACTGCTTGGGCTTTTCGGAATTGCCCATGCGCTTACCCGACCCGCCGGCAAGAATTGCGGCGAATACCTTTTCTTCAGAAGGCATTCTGCACTCCTAATAATTATCCTCGTAAAATGCCGTAGCATTTTCAATTGTTCCATCATACACGCATTTACCGTGGTCAAGCACAATGCCGCGGCTGCAAAACTCTTTAGCGGTGGCGCTGGTGTGAGTAACGAACAGCACCGTTACGTTTTCGTCCATCATAATCTCGCGGATGCGGGCAATGCACTTGCGCTGGAAGGCGCGGTCGCCCACCGAAAGGGCTTCGTCCACCACCAAGATCTCGGGGTCGATGGCCACCGCGAAGGCAAAGCCCAGGCGCGCCTTCATGCCGCTGGAATAGGTTTTCATGGGCTGGTCGATGTACAGGCCCAGCTCGGCGAAGTCGATGATCTTGGGCTCAAGCTCGGCAATCTCGGAGCGGCTAAGGCCCAAGATCTGGCCGCGCAGGCCGATGTTCTCGCGACCGGTAAGCTGCATGTCGAAGCCGGCGGTAAGTTCCAGCAGCGCGCTGACCCGGCCTTTTACCTCCACTTCGCCCTGGGTGGGGTGGGTAACGCCGGTGACCATCTTCAACGTGGTGCTTTTGCCGGCGCCGTTGTGGCCCAGGAAGGCCACGGCTTCGCCCTTCTTCACTTCGAAGGAAAGGTCTTCGGCGGCGTTCACGCTGCCCAGGAACACACCCTTCTTCTTGTAGTTGAAGATGCCCAGGAAGCGGCCGCGGTCGTTCTTGTACAGGTTGTACGTTTTGGTTACGTGGCTGAAGCGGATTACCACTTCGTCGCTGACGCCGGTTTT
>CAVHGQ010000168.1:1843-3212 GCA_963635335.1 Candidatus Melainabacteria bacterium
TCCCAGAACCACACCTTGGCGTAGAACGCGTCGCGGAAGGAGGTGACGAAGAACGTGATGGGGTTGAACGCCAGGATGTTCTGCACCCAATCCAGCGGGACGCTCTTGATGTCGAACAGCACGCCCGAAAGCCAGAAGAACGGCGTGCTCATGGCGTTCATCAGGTTCTTCACGTCTTTGCTGAGCGCCGAAAGCGGGCTGAACATGATGGACACCAGGTCCCAGAACACGAACATCAGCACCAGAAGGATGGGCACTTGCAGCAGGTACACGTCCAGCCCCATGCCGCACAGGAAGTAGATAACGAACAGAGCCACCATCAGCATCAGCTGCACGATCATGGTGGCGCTGGTGAATATGGTGGAAATGCCGCTGAGCGGGAACTTTATCTTGTTCACCAGGTAGGGGTAGCGGTGCATCACGTCGATGCCGTTGCCCAGCATGTCCTGCATGAAGAACCACGGGATAAGGCCCGCGCACAGCCACAAGATGTAGGGCGGCGCACCCGCGTCGGCGGCGCCGCTGCCCACGCGCAGGCCGATGTCCAGCGCGAACCAGAAGCAGAAGATGTACATGGCGGGCTTGATGAAAAACCACGACCACGAAAGCACCGCGCCGCGGCTTTTCTTCACCAACTCGAACACGGCCAAGCGGCTGATTTGCTTGCGCCATTCCCAGTTGTCTTTAAGTATCGTTGACAGGGTGCCCAACAGCACATCCTTCGGTAAAACGCCTTTAACGTGACGCTCCATGATACCATTTGCAACATCTGAGCAACAAACCGCGCGCCGCCTGCGCGCTTCGGCCCTAAGGGGGTTTCCTTTCATGACAGAGCCTTGCGAAAGCCCCCGCATCAGCGTGGTGGTTACCGCGCACAACATGGAGCACTGCTTGGGGCAGTGCCTTGAGTCCATCCAGGGGCAGACGTTTAGCGCGTTCGAGTGCCTGGTGGTGAACGACGGCTCGCACGATGGCACGGGCGAAGTTGCGCGCGCGGTGGCAGCCGGCGATGCGCGCTTTGCCGTGGTGGAAACGCCAGGCTTGGGGGCGGGCGGCGCTCGCAACAGGGGGCTCGACTGGGTAAGCGCGCCGTACTTCATGCTGTTGGATGGCGACGACGTGTTCCACCCCACCATGTTCGAGGAGCTGTACCGTGCTGCCGAGGGCAGCCAGGCCAGTTTGGCAATCTGCAACATGCAGGAGATGGACGATGCCACCGGCGAGTTCACCCAGGTAGCGTGGTCGCTGAAGCGCAGCCAGCTTCCGGGTGGAGGGGGTGCCTTCGGCGGGTGGCGCGAGATGCCGGGCAACCTGTTCGCCGCGTTCATGGGCTGGCCGTGGGACAAGCTGTACCGCACCGACTTCATCC
>CAVHGQ010000169.1:0-3186 GCA_963635335.1 Candidatus Melainabacteria bacterium
TCGTCGCTGAAGTGCACGTGATGGTGCTCTTCATAGCGGTCGCGCAGGCCTTCCAGGATGCGCATGGCCTGCTCCACGTTGGGTTCCTTCACCAGCACGGTTTGGAAGCGGCGCTCGAAGGCGGAATCTTTCTCCAGGTGCTTGCGGTACTCGTCGAGCGTGGTGGCGCCGATGATCTGTATCTCGCCGCGGGACAGGGGCGGCTTCAAGATGGCAGCGGCGTCGATGGAGCCCTCGGCGGCGCCGGCCCCGATAAGGGTGTGCAGCTCGTCGATGAACAGGATGATGTCGCCCGCCTGCTGCACCTCCTTGATGCACTTCTTCAGGCGCTCCTCGAATTCGCCACGGTACTTCGAGCCCGCAACAAGCGCGGAAACATCAAGCGTGACGATGCGGATGTTGCGCAGCAGGTCGGGAACCTGGTTGGCCACGATAAGCTGGGCCAGGCCCTCGGCGATGGCCGTTTTGCCCACGCCCGGCTCGCCGATGAGCAGCGGGTTGTTCTTCTGGCGGCGCGAGAGGATCTGCATCACGCGCTCGATCTCACCCGCGCGGCCGATAACCGGGTCGAGCTTGCCCTCGCTGGCCTTCTTGGTAAGGTCAGTGCCGAACTCGCTGAGCATGCTGTCAGTGGAACCGGTGGTGGGGTCGAAGCTCACGCCGGCAAGCACCGGGGAGCGGCCCACCAAATCGTTCAGGGCGCTGCGGATGGCGTCGCCCTCCACGCCCATGCCCTTCAGCACGTCGATGGCCGTGCCCTCGCCTTCGCGCACGATGCCCAACAACAGGTGCTCGGTGGAAATGTAGCTCTTGCCCATCTGCATGGCTTCGCGCAGGGAGTACTCCAACACGCGCTTCACGCGCGGGGTGAAGCTGAGGTGCCCGGACACATCGGCACTCGGGTCGGCCTTCACTGCCTGGCGGACGGCGGCCAAAGCGGGGTCGTATTCCACACCCAAATGCTCAAGTGTCTGGGCAGCAAGACCCTCCTTTTCCTTCATGAGGGCAAGCAGGATATGCTCGGTGCCCACGTAGGGCTGGTGCAGGGCACGCGCCTCTTCCTGAGCAAGCACCAGCACTTTCCTGGCTTTATCGGTGAACTTGTCGAAGGACATGTAAGCCTCGATTCTCTCGGCAAGTTATCAGTTCAGTAGTCTTGATCATGCTAGCACTCAAATAAACCGAGTGCTAACGCGTAACGTAACTGTAGCCAGAATACAAAATAGGAAATCCTAGGTGGCGCAAAAAACAGCGAAGCCCAGCCCGGTGCCTTAGATAGCTCCGAAACGAAAAGGAGAGCGTACTTCGTACGTGCCTTTTCGATGAGGTGCTAGATAAGGCGCCCGGCTGGGCTGCAGCGTCATTGCGTTTCGTGTGAACTTGCGATTGCCGTAGGCAATCGCAACCAAGGACAGATGACACTGTTCCTGGCAGCGCGAGCTGCTGTGCTGCTGTTTCCGCAGAAACGTTGCAACACTGAGCAAGCATCAACTACTTAGCGGCTTCTGGCCTCATGTGCGGGAATGAACAGTCCAGTGGACTGTTCATCGCCGAGCACCGCGAAGCGGAGCACAGGCGTCACCTTTCCTGCCGGCGCGAGCCGGGTGCTGCTGTTTCCGGCAAGAACGTCGCAGCACAAGAAAAGATTCGACTACTTGGAAGCCTCAGGACGCATGTGCGGGAACAGAAGCACATCGCGAATGCTGGGCTGGTTGGTGAGGAGCATCACCACGCGGTCCACGCCGATGCCGATGCCGCCGGCGGGGGGCATGCCGTACTCCAGGGCGCGCACGTAGTCGGTGTCGTATTCCATGGCCTCGTCGTCGCCGGAAGCCTTTTCCTCCATCTGCTTCTGGAAGCGTTCGGCCTGATCAACCGGGTCGTTCAGCTCGCTGAAGGCGTTGGCGTACTCATGGCCGGCGATAACCAGCTCGAAGCGGTCGGTAAGGCGCGGCTCGTCCTCGAAACGCTTGGCCAGGGGGCTTACCTCTACCGGATAGTCCACCACGAACGTGGGGTTCACGATGGTGGGCTCGCCGATCTCGTCGTACAGCTCGGCGATGAGCTTGCCGGCGGTCCAGGAATCGTTCACCTCGATGCCGTTCTTCTTCGCCAGCTCGGCCAAGTGCTCCACCGGCGTATCGAGCGTTACCTCTTCGCCCAGCGCATCGGAGACCACCTTGGTCATGGGGATGGAAGGCCACTCGCCCGAAAGGTCGATGGTCATGCCCTGGTACTCAAGCTGCTCGGTGTCGTTCACCGCGGCGTTGGCGGCCTTGATAACGCCCTGGGCCAGCTTCTTCATGCCCTGCAGGTCGTTGAACGCGCAGTACGCTTCCATCGTGGTGAACTCGGGGTTGTGCGTGGGGTCCATACCCTCGTTGCGGAAGATGCGACCGATCTCGAACACGCGCTCGAAGCCGCCCACCAGCAGGCGCTTCAGGTGAAGCTCGGTGGCGATGCGCAGGTAGTTCTCCTGGTTCAGCGCATTGAAATGCGTGATGAAGGGCTTTGCGGTGGCACCTCCCTGGATGGTTTGCAGGATGGGCGTTTCCACCTCGTAGTAGCCGTCTTCTTCCATGTAGCGGCGGAATGCCGAGAGGATCTTGGAGCGCTTCACGAAGGTTTCGTACACGTCTTCGTTGGCGATAAGGTCCACGTAGCGCTGACGGTAGCGGATCTCCTTGTCGGAGAGGCCATGGAACTTCTCGGGCAGGGGGCGCAGGCTCTTGGACAGCAGCTCGAAGGAGTCTACCGCAACGGAAAGCTGGCCGCGGCGCGTGCGCATCATAAGGCCGCTCACGCCAATCCAGTCGCCCAGGTCCAGGTCCTTCATCTCGGCGAAGGCTTCCTCGCCCAGCGCGTTGATGCGGCAGAACAGCTGGATGCGACCGGTAGAATCCATGAGCTCGAAGAAGATGATCTTGCCCTGGGCGCGCTTGGCCATAACGCGGCCGGCGATGGCCACACGGTCTTCCGTGTTGGCGCCGTCTTCCAGCTCGGCGTACTTGGCATCAAGCTCGGCGATATGGTGCGTGTAGGCGAACGCATGGCCGTAGGGGTTCTTACCTGCGGCGATCAGCGCCTCGCGCTTGGCGCGGCGAACCTCGATGGGGTCGTCTTCGATAACCTGCTCGTTGTTTTCCTCGGCCATTTAGGCTGGTCTCCTTCTACGTAATCTGCGGC
>CAVHGQ010000170.1:0-3184 GCA_963635335.1 Candidatus Melainabacteria bacterium
CAGCGCTGGCCGATGATAGAATCATGGACGCTTTATAAACGAATCGAGTATTCAAGTAGGGGTCTATGGCTAACAAGGCATTCGAAACGGCGGCGAACGCCGTTACCTCGCGCGAGCATTTCGCCTCGCGCATCGGCTTCATCCTAATTGCGGCGGGTTGCGCAATCG
Organism: Candidatus Melainabacteria bacterium; assembly: GCA_963635335.1. Classification (GTDB taxonomy): domain Bacteria; phylum Actinomycetota; class Coriobacteriia; order Coriobacteriales; family Eggerthellaceae; genus Anaerotardibacter. The sequence goes on from CAVHGQ010000170.1 coordinate 169, forward strand.
GCATCGGCAACGTGTGGCGCTTCCCGTACATCACCGGCGAGTACGGCGGCGGCGCGTTCGTGCTGCTGTACCTTATCTTCCTGGTTATCCTGGGCCTGCCCGTTATGGTGATGGAATTCGCCGTGGGCCGCGCCAGCCAGAAGAGCGCCGCCCATGCCTTCGACGTGCTTGAGCCCAAGCGCCGCTTCCACTGGTTTTCCTGGTGGGGCTACGTTGGCTGCATGCTGCTGATGATGTTCTACACCACCGTTGCCGGCTGGATGCTTGCCTACATCCCCAAAATGGCAACGGGTACGTTCGACGGTGCCAGCTCCGAGCTTGCCGGAACGGTGTTCAACTCGCTGCTGGCCAACCCCAGCGAGCTTATCGGCTGGATGATCGCCGCGGTGGCCATCGGCTTCGCCATCTGCAGCCTTGGCTTGCAGAAGGGCGTTGAGCGCATCACCAAGTGGATGATGGCCATCCTGTTCGTGGTGATGATCGTGCTGTGCATCCGCACCATGACGCTGCCCGGCGGCGCCGAGGGCATCGCCTTCTACCTGATCCCCGATTTCAGCCGCATGTTCGAAGGCGGCATCGGCACGTTCGGCGAAGCGGTGTACGCCGCCATGGGCCAGGCGTTCTTCTCGCTTTCCCTGGGCATTGCCGCCATGGAGATCTTCGGCTCGTACATCAACAAGGAGCGCCGCCTTATGAGCGAGGCGGTTTCCGTTACCGCGCTGAACACGGTGGTTGCCATCCTTGCCGGCCTTATCATCTTCCCGGCCTGCTTCGCCTACGGTGTAACGCCCGACTCCGGTCCCTCGCTGGTGTTCGTCACGCTTCCGCTGGTGTTCGCGCAGATGCCCCTGGGAAGCCTGTGGGGCGCGTTGTTCTTCGTGTTCATGAGCTTCGCGGCGCTTTCCACCGTCATTGCCGTGTTCGAGAACCTTATCTGCTTCCTTATGGACAAGTACGGCATGTCGCGCCGCAAGTCGGTTGCCATCAACGGCGTGCTGGTGCTGCTGCTGAGCCTGCCCTGCGCGCTGGGCTTCAACGTGCTTTCGGGCGTTACCTTCCCGGGCATCGGCGACATCCAGTCCATCGAGGACTTCATCGTTTCCAACAACATGCTGCCCCTGGGCTCGCTGGTGTTCGTGCTGTTCTGCACGCGCCGCTACGGCTGGGGTTGGGATAACTTCCTGAAGGAAGCCGACACGGGCATTGGCATCAAGTTCCCGGCGTGGAGCCGCGTGTGGGTAAGCTACGGCATCCCGCTGCTTATCGTGATCATCTTCGTTATGGGCTATGCCCCGAAGGTGGCGCTGTGGCTGGGGCTTTCGTAGCTGTTTGAGCTGAATACGCGGTGCCTGCGCGGAACGGCGGGCGCCGCTGTAAAGGGCCGAATGGGGAATGTTCCCGTTCGGCCCTTCGGCTTTTTACGCCCCAATGCTTCCTCTGCGTTAATTGATGCGGGCAAACGGCCCCAATAGGAGTACCCTTTATCAAGTTGTGCCTTGGCTCGCTTTGCGTGGGAGCGAGCCGCTGTTTGAAAAGGCGTGGTCCACGTTATTTGAAAGCTGGTTTTTATGTCTCAGCGCAAGGGCCCGATGCCCCAAGTAAATGACGTAAACGGGTTGTCCTTCCCGCATCTTGTGGCGGCGGTTATCACCGCGGTTATCGGCGGCGGCGTGTTCACCATGGCGGGCGACATGGCTGCGGCCGGCGCCAACACCGGTGGCGTGCTCATCGGCTGGGTGGTTTCCGGCCTGGGCGTGTTCTGCCTGATGATGTGCTTCTTCGCCCTTTCCCGTTACAAACCGGAACTGGTGGGCGGCATCTACAGTTATGCGCGTGCCGGCTTCGGCAAGTACATGGGCTTCCTTTCCGCCTATGGCTACTGGATCAGCGCGCTTATGGCCAACGTTTCCTACACCACGCTGCTGTTCGCCAGCCTGGCGTTCTTCTTCCCGGTGTTCGGCGAGGGCAACAACGTGGCTTCCGTGGTGGGCGCTTCCATCATCGTGTGGGTGTGCTGGTTCTTGGTAAGCCGCGGCGTTAAGGAAGCGGCAAGCATCAACATCCTTACCACCATCGCGAAGATCATCCCGCTGTTCGTGGCCATCGTTGCCATCATCTTCTCGATGCACTTCGACCCAGCCATCTTCATGGACAACTTCTGGGGCGAGCCCGACGGCCCCTCCCTGTTCGACCAGGTTGTTGGCATGGTGGGCGTTAGCGTGTGGATCTTCTTGGGCATCGAGGGCGCCGTGGTTATCTCGGGCCGTGCTCGCTTCAGCAAGGACGTTGGCCGCGCCACCGTTACGGCGTTCATCGGAATCTTGGCCATCTACCTGCTGGTATCCATCCTTTCCATGGGCGTTATGCCGCGCGCCGAGCTGGCCGAGCTTTCCAACCCCTCCATGGCCGGCGTGCTCGAGGCGGTAGTGGGGCCGTGGGGCGCTGCGCTGGTGAACCTGGGCGTTGCCCTTTCGCTGCTGGGCGCCATGCTGGGCTACACCATCATCTCGTCCGAGTGCCCGCACGAGGCAGCTTGCCAGGGCGTGTTCCCGAAGGCGTTCGCGAAGAAGAACAAGCATGCGGCGCCCATCGTCACGCTTACCGTTACCTGCGCCATCATCCAGCTGTTCCTTATCCTGGTGGTGGTTTCCGAGCAGACCTACCAGTTCTTCTACAGCGTTTCCGTTTCCATGATCTTGGTGCCGTACTTCTTCAGCACGCTGTTCATGTTGGTGTGCGTGTTCAAGAAAGACGGGTTCGAGAAGGTACCTGGCGGCAAGCTTGCGTTCTACCGCGTTATCGCCGTGGTGGGCTTCTTCTACAGCGTGTTCCTTATCTATGCCGGCGGGCTTACCGGCATGATGATCACCACCATCCTGTACGCTCCGGGCATCCTTCTGTACCTGTACGGCCAGAAGCAGCGCGGCGAGGAGTTCCTGAGCAAGCCTATCGAGCAGGTGGTTACGGCTGCCATCATGATCTTCTTCGTGGTGAGCATCTTCTGCATCGCCACCGG
>CAVHGQ010000171.1:0-3132 GCA_963635335.1 Candidatus Melainabacteria bacterium
ATGCGGTATATTGAATAAGCTTGTCTCGCCTTGGTCGGAAACCAAGGCATAGAAGGAGAACCAATGAAGAACGACATCCATCCCGAATACGTTGATTGCACGGTCACCTGCACCTGCGGCAACACCTTCCAGACCCGCTCCACGAAGTCGGAGATCCGCGTTGACATCTGCAACGCCTGCCATCCCTTCTTCACCGGCACCCAGAAGCTGATCGACTCCGGCGGACGCGTACAGCGCTTCGCTGATAAGTTCGGTGCTGCTACCGAGACCGTTGCTGCTCGCCAGGCTGCCAAGAAGGCCGAGCGCGCTGCCGCTGTCGAGGCTGCAGAGGCTGCCAAGAAGGCCCAGCGCGAGGCTAAGGCTGCTGCCAAGGCTGCCCGCGCTGCCGAGTACGCCAAGAAGGCCGAGGAAGAGGCCGCTAAGGCCGCTGCAGAGGCAGAGGCTGCCGCTGCTGAGGCTCCTGCCGCCGAGGCTGAGGCCGCTGCCGAGGAAGCACCTGCTGCTGAGGCAACCGAGGCTCCTGCCGAGGAGAACGCTGCTGAGTAGCAGCTATCCTGCAAACGCATTCAGGTTGGGCGCCCTGCGGGGCGCCCTTTCTGTTTGTTGCTACTATCCGCCCGAAATCGAAGGAGGTGAGGGCTATGTCGAAGAAACGCAATCGCAAGAAGCCGTGTGCTGGCAACGGTGCTGTATGGCATCAGAGTGCCGAAGAGGCCACGCTTGCAACCAAGCCGCTGTACAACGGCTTTGCCTGCGGCCACGGTGCCCATGGCAGCAAGAAGTACCAGCGCTGCAAGGCCAAGCAGTCTTGGCGAAAGCAGATGCGACAGGAAGGAGCCCCACGGGGCTCCTTCCGTTTTGAGGGCGGGTTGGTTGGCTAGCGGTTTGATCTTGGTTGGGCTTGTTCGTGTGCGGTTAGCTTGCGGGAGTCGAGGCTGGGTCGGAGGGCGTGCTGGTGGGCGGGATCCCAGAGTTGATGGGTAGCTTCTCTTCGCGGCTACCCGCCGCTGGGATGTTCTTTTCCGCAAGGCGCTTCCATCCAGCTTGGCTGGCCGGGGTGTTTCGCTATGATGGCGCATGAAGAGAAAGGACAAGCCCTATGAACGTAGAGCTTTTGCAATACCCCGAGAACCCCGAGCGCGCCGTGGCAACCGCTGCGCGCCTGTGCTATGCGCCGGTGGGCGCGAAGGAGCTGATGGAGACCATGCCGCCCGAGCGCGTGCAGAGCGTGCTTGCCACCATCATGAAGTCGGGCCATTTCTCCACGCTGGAGCACGTGAGCTACACCTTCGCGGTGGACGGCGTTTCCCGCGCCCTTACCCATCAGTTGGTGCGTCATCGCCTGGCAAGCTTCAACCAGCAGTCCCAGCGCTACGTGAAGTTCGCGGGCGACGTGCAGGTGGTGAAGCCGGCAACGGTTTCCGCGTCCAAGGAAACCGAGGAAGTGTTCGACGAGGCCATCAGCGCCGTGGTGGATGCCTACCACAAGCTGCTCGAGGCCGGCGTTCCCGCCGAAGATGCGCGCTACCTGCTGCCCAACGCCGCGGAAACGAAGATCGTCATCACCATGAACATCCGCGAGCTGCTGCACTTCTTCAGCCTGCGCTGCTGCAACCGTGCGCAGTGGGAAATCCGCGAGATGGCGCATCGCATGCTTGAACTGGTGCGCCCCACGGCTCCCTACATCTTCATGGATGCCGGCGCCCCCTGCGTGCGCGGCAACTGCCCGGAAGGGAAGATGAGCTGCGGCAAGCCTTATCCCAAGGTAGAAAGGAACTAGCGGTTTTCCATGGCGAAGGGCAGCGACCTTAAGCGGGCATTTTCCGAAGACGGCAGTAACCGCACCCATATCGGCGGGCAGGCGCTTATCGAGGGCGTGATGATGCGCGGCAAGCTGAACTGGGCTGTTGCCGTGCGCGAGCCCGATGGCAACATGCATTCCGAAGAGCATCCGCTTTCCAAGAAAGGCACGCGCCCCAAGTGGTTCTCGTGGCCGCTGGTGCGCGGCTGCGTTGCCCTGGTGGATTCGCTGGTACTGGGCTTCAAGGCGCTCGAGATCGCCGCGAACCATGCCTTTGCCGATGAGGACGAGGAAGCCCGGGAGGCAGCCGAAGAGGTTCTTGCGGGCGGTCTGTGCATCGACGGCGATGCCGAGCTTGCCGGGAGATGCGTGGTCGATGCGGCCGGCTCAGAGAGCCGCGAAGCCGAGGCTGCTCTTGGCGAAGAAGGGACTGCTCTTGAAGAACACGGCGAGGGCCGCGGCGATTCGACCGTGCCCGATTCTGCTGAGGGCTCCTTTTCTTGGAAACATGATTTCGGCCGACCCGATACGGTGATCGACGCATTGGGTGCCCAGCGCACGCTTGAGGTGGTGACTGAGCCTGTGCCTGGGCAGGCTGATGGCCGTGACAGAGCCCAAGGCAAGAGCCAAGCCCAGGCTGAAGGCAAAGGCTCTGAAGAAGACGAGCCGTTCTTCGGCAAGGGCGAGATGACGCTTTCGCTGGTGCTGGGCCTGGTGCTGGGCATCGGCCTGTTCATCCTGCTGCCGGCCTTCGCCTCGAACCTGCTGGTGGGCGAATACGAGCAGAGCCCCTTGGCGTGGAACATCGTGGACGGCGTTATGCGCGTTGCCATCTTCGTGTTCTACGTGTGGCTTATCGGGCGCATGTCCGACATCAAGCGCATGTTCTCGTACCACGGCGCCGAGCACAAGACCATCCATTGCTACGAGCACGGGTTGGAGCTCACGCCGGAAAACGCGCGCCAGTTCCCTCGCTTGCATGTGCGCTGCGGCACGGCCTTCCTTATCATGGTGATGATCATCGCCATTTTGGTGTACACCATCATCCCACTCAACCTGCTCATCGCCAGCTGGGGCATCAGCGGGCCGGCGGCGTTCGCCCTGCTCATTGCCGTGCGTATCCTGTTCATGCCCCTGATCGCCGGCATATCTTACGAGATAACGGTGAAGTGGGCGGGCAGCCGCCCCAACAACCCGCTGGTGCGCGTGGTGCTGTGGCCGGGCATGCAGATGCAGCGCCTGACCACCAACGAGCCCGACGATTCCATGCTCGAGTGCGCCATCGAGGCCATGCGCCTGGTGGTGGAGCGCGAGAACGCCGAAGCAGCCAA
>CAVHGQ010000172.1:0-3093 GCA_963635335.1 Candidatus Melainabacteria bacterium
CCTCATCACGGGCACGCGCTACCTGAACACCAAGGGCATGCTGCCCTTCGAGGACAAAGTGGCCGACTACGTGGAGCTCACCGGCAACCACGTGCTCTACCGCGTGACACCCGTGTTCGAGGGGCAGAACCTGGTGGCCTCCGGCGTGCAGATGGAAGCCTGGTCGGTGGAGGACCAAGGCGCGGGCGTCAGCTTCGACGTGTACTGCTACAACGTGCAGCCGGGTATCAGCATCGACTACGCCACCGGCGATAGCGCCCTTGTTGAAGAGGGTTCTTCGCAGGCAACCGCCGAAAACGAGACAACCGAAAAGGCCGCGACCGAGGCCAACTACGTGCTGAACACCAACACCAAGAAGTTCCACCTGCCCACGTGCAGCACCATTTCCAAGATGAAAGAATCCAACAAACAGTCGTTCACCGGCACCCGCCAAGAGCTCATAGACCAAGGCTATTCTCCCTGCGGCAAGTGCAACCCGTAGGGGTTTCAGGGGAGGCTTTGGCGGCGCTTCCTTTCTCCGCCGAAGACTTGCTAGGCCTTCAAGATCCACATCACTTTCAGGGCTCGGCTTTCGAGGGCCTTCAGAACTGCATTGCTGCGGCTTCCCTTGACACCTAGTAGGACGTGTCTACTATATGTGTATAGTTCAAGCTATATACATATAGTCAAGGAGGGACTTATGCACGAGCTTTACACGGTTCAGCAGATCATCGACACATTCTCGCTGAGCAACCCCGAATTCATGGGGATCCTCATCGCGTTCATCATCGCGAACACCATCGGCCTGCTCGAGTACATCTGGGCGGTTGCGCTCAATATCAAGGAGCACAAAACGCCGTTTCCCGTATGGGCGCACACGTTCTTCTTCGCCCATGACTTCACGGCAGGCGTCGTTTTCCTGACGCTTGCCGTTCAGTACGATTTCTTCTGGATGTTCACAGTCTACGGCTTGGGGATGCTCACGTGGACGTGCCTCGAGTTCTGCAACATGCGCACGATCGTCAAATACGAGCGCGAAGAGGTCCTCGGCGCGGCTGCGACCGCCGGCCAGACCGTTGTCTACCTGGTTCTGCAGGTTGCCTGCATGTTCGCGGTGGTGAATATCCTGCGCTGGAACATGAACGACGTGGCCATGTTCTGCTGGCTGCCCCTGACCAACGTCGTCATGGCCATCGCCCCAGGGTACGTCCTCTACAAGCGCAAGAGCCGCGAGGGCAGCTCGATGTTCATCTACATCATGGTGGTGATCGGCACGGTGTTCAACTTCCTGCCGGCTCCGTTCGGCCTGTTCACGAGCGTCACGCCCTGGATCTACAACCAGCCCATCTGGTTCGCGGTGGGCGCGGTGTGCACGGTTGTGGCCGTCTACAACCTCTACCGCTTCTCCAAGCTCCCCGCGAAGACGCTTGATATGGGCAACTACAAGAAAAAGCCGATCTGGTAAACAGGGAACCAAGGGAGCATGTCTCTCTGTGTGGTCGAAGCGGGCGCTCCGATGGGGCGCCCGCTTTTACGTTAGTGTGCGCTGCTCGCCGAGTTCCGGCTGCAGCGCCCGACTTACCAATCCACCCGTGGGCGAATGTTCACTATACGGAGGATGTACACTATACGGATTCGGCAAGCGTATAGGAAATAGGGGGTCCTAATGGCCGGCAAAGACGAGTCCTCGGACAAGCGTGCGAAGGTGGAGCGTGCGGCGTATCAGCTGTTTCGCGAGCTGGGCTACCGCCTGACCAGCTACACGCGCATCTCCGAGAAGTCTGAGGTGAATAGGCCGCTTGTCCAGTACTACTTTCCCAAGAAGGAAGATCTCGCCACCAGTTTCATCCTTCGTATGTTGGACGCGGTTTCGCGCCTGGTCGATGAGACGGGCAAGGCCAGCGCCCTTCCGCTCGGGTACCTCACGCAGCTTGGGCAGGTGTATTACTCGTTCATCCTCAAGGATCCCGACATGCGCCGCCTCACATTGGACCTGTTCGAGAGCAGGCAGGTCACAAGCAAGGTGATCGAGGCGAACGCCGCCTACACACTGCCTTACCTGGACGCAGACGGAAGCTCTGATCCGAAACTGGTCAATGCATCGGTGAAGGCAACGGGTGGTGTGTATGAGCTTGTGTTCCGCGGTTTGTCTCGCGGGCAGGAGCTTGATCCTGCCGACCTGTCGGTGCAGAATACTGCTGCGTTTATGACGCTGAGCTCTGACATCGCCTATCAAGAAGCAAAGTCCCAGCTCGAAGGACAGCTGCTCGATGAGGAAACCGTCCGCGACATCTCCTCTAAGTTGTCAAAGGCCCTGTTTGGTTAAGGGGTGCGCAGCACTTGCGCCATGGGGAAGCGTTGCAAGCCAGATAGGTACTGCTTCGTAGTTACGCGAACGGCCCGTGTTGCGTCGGAGCCTGCAGTGGGGCAATGGGGCGGCTCGATAGGCGAACGTCGCCCCTTACAGGAACATTGCCATGTATACGGGCAGATAGCTCACCGGCCCATCGACCTTGACGTTGGCGTTGCAGAGGACGATTGCTTCCTCGATGCCGTAATTGGGCGTGTCCAATGCGTGGTCAAGGGCGCTGTGGCGCGTGTATCCCTTGCCGCTTTTCACCTCGAGCGGAACAGCTCTTTGCTCGCTGTTCTGCAGAAGGAAGTCCAGTTCGCCGATGTTCCGCTTCTTGAAATAGAACAGCGGCTTGCCGTGGGCAGTGAGCTCTTGCGCGACGGCGTTCTCGTACAGCGCCCCGTAGTTTATTTCCGGGCGGTCGGCCAGCAGGTTGCGGACAACGTCCATGCCGCACAGGCATGTGAGCAGGCCCACATCGGCGCAGAAGAGCTTGAACTTGGGTGCCTCCATGTTGGCCGCAAGGGGGTAGCGCGGCTCGCTGACGTTGTACGTTGCCAGAGCCACGTTTGCATCGCATAGCCACATGAAGTCGTTGTCGTAGCGGTCGAAGTGCGAATCGCCCTCGACGTTCTTGATCACGAATCGCTTGTCCTGACGGCTTATCTCGGACGGGATCAGGTCGAAGATGCGCCGAACCACACGTGCCCTGTCGCGCGCGTACTTGCTGATGTCCCAGCGGTATTGCGTGACTATGGCCT
>CAVHGQ010000173.1:0-3088 GCA_963635335.1 Candidatus Melainabacteria bacterium
TGCCGTTTTCCGCCATGGTGAAGGAAACGCCCTCGGCAAGGGGCGCCACCCCCTTCGGCGCGGGAACCATCTTGCCCATCTCGCTGATGGGAAGAACGGCGTTGCGCTCGGCAAGGCGCACGAGCTTGCGGTAGTCCGCCGGGTCGACGTGCGTTACCGCATCGACGCTATCGTAGCCCTCAACGGCATGCCACAGGTAGCGGTTCGTGACAGAAAGGTAGTCTTCGCTGCAGCTGGTGATGGCCACGTTTTCCACGCCCAGGCGCTTGGCCAGGCAGCAGGAGAGCAGGTCCAAGCCGGCCACGAGCGAGCGGCGGCGGTCCAGCAGGTTCATGGCCAGCGAGGAAAGGCTTGCCTGATGCAGGTGCCCGAAGGAAACCACCTCGCCGAAGGGCTTGGGCGAAACCTCAGAATCCTGCGCCGCTTCCCACGTTACCAGGCTGCGGCCGCTGCACTTCGCCTCGGCCGTTGCCACGCGCACGCGCTGCACCAGCACGTCCAGCGAATCGGACGAGTGCGCCTGCACCACGCCGGAATGCAGCATCAGGTCCAGCGCGCTTCGATGCACCAGCTGGCCGAAGGCCTCTTCCAGACGCACGATATGGGCGCGGCACTCCTCCTCGGTGCAGCCGGGCAGCCACACCAAGAACTCGTCGGAGCCGGCGCGGGTGAACAGCGGGGCAAGCGGGCTTTCGGCTTCCTTTGCGCCCTTGGCTCCGCTGGGCTGCTGGGCCAGGAATTCCCCGCGCATCAGGTCGGAGAGCTCTTCTACCAGGACATCGCCGAAGGTAAGGCCGAAGCCTTCCGCGATCTGGTCGTATTGGTGGATGTCCACCAGGGCGAGCATGCCGCACGGCTGTTCGCGGCGCGCCTTGGACATGGCCTGCATGCCGTGCTTCAGGCGGTAGAAGCCCGTAACCTCGTCGCGCACCTGGCGAAGCTCCTGCTCGATCTTCATGCGCTTGGATTCGTCTATGTTGCGGAAGTAGCCCACAGCGCGGCGTTTGCCCAGCTCGCAGCCCGGGATGTCCTTCGCGAACATCCTATACCACACGCCGTTTTCGGCGCCATGGGGGTGAAGCAGCACCTCCACGTCCACGCTGGAGGTTTCCCCGCGCAGGAAGGCCATCGCGGTTTGCTGGTCGGCGGGCTCAAGCAGGTTGCGCAGGGTGGTTTTCGCGAACTCTTCCACCTGGTAGGTGCCGTCATAGCTGTCGGTGTTGGAGATCTCAAGCGAGTCGTCCTGCTGGCGATACAGGAACAGCGCGTCGGTGGAGCTTTCCACGGCAAGGCGGTAGCGCTCCTTTTCCTCGGTCAGGCGCTGCTCGGTGGCCAGCTCGTTTTCGGTGAGGTCTTGGATCACGTCGTGCAGGCCGTCCACCTCGCGGATGCCGCTGCGGCTGAACCGGCGCAAGCCCATGATGCCGCCGCGCACGCTTCCCATCAGGCTGTCCAGCGGGCGCACGGTGGCGCGTGCCACGAACACCACCAGCACAGCGCCTATCACCGCGCACATAAGGGAAATGGCAACCAGCGTGTCAAGCAAGTTGTTGCCCGTGCCGTAGATGGAGCTTGCCGTGGCGAACCCGGCCAGCACCACGTTGGTGTTGCTGTACGGCGCGTTGTTGGCATACAGGTGCAGCGGCGCAGTGGTTGCGTAGATGGATTCCTTGCCCTGGCTGTACCCCTCCACGTCGAACAGGCCGCTCTCTTCGGCGGGCATCAGATTCAGCGCGGCGGAGGAAACGGCGTTGTACATGGACCCGGTGCCGAACAGGCAGCGGTACGTGCCGTCTTCCTGCTGCACCATCAGCGCGTAGCTCTCAAGCGAGCCCGAACCCGAGCCCGAGGAAGGGATGAAGGTGTTCACCAGGTACTCCAGCGAAACCTCGGAGCCCACCACGCCGTACACTACGCCGTCGCAGATGAGCGGCACGGAGTAGGTGATCATCTTGTGGCCGTCCATGGGGTGGTCTTCCAGGATGAAGGGGGCGGCCCAATAGCCCAGGTTCTCCATGTTGGTATCGGTGTTGGCGCAGGCCGCCAGGTAGGGCTTGTAGAAGAAGTCGTCGGCGGAGCGGTTGCCTTCCCCTGCGAAGCTGAAGGTGGGCGACCAGGAGTTGTCCAGCGTGATGCCGGCCGTGCGCGAGATCTCGATGTTGCCGCGCTCGAAGAGCATGTCGGAACGGCTGGCCGTGTTGGCCAGGGGGTCGGAATCGCGCAGGAACATGCCCTCGTACTGCGCCGCCTGGGAGGTGTCGGCGCTGTTCGCCAGCACCAGGAAGGCGCCGCTGGTGCTGTCGTTCTCCACGCTGGAAACAAGGTTCTGCGAAACGCGGACCAGGTACTCGCGCTGGGCATCGGTGTTGCCCAGGAAATCCCGCATAGTAAGGTTCCGCTCGGCCAAGAGCTGGCCAAGGGCTTCGTCGTAGTAGTCGGAATCGTTGCGGATGGCCGACCACTGGTTCACCATGGCGTTCTGCAGCACCGTGGCCTGGTTCACCGTCATGCGCTCGTCGAGCGTGGCGGCGTTCTGCGCCATCGTCTTGATGGCGCCGCTGCCCACAACGGTTGCCAAGGGCAGCACGCCCTGCAGCACGATCACCAACAGCAGGGGAACCAACAGCAGGGCAATAAACGGAACCTTGCGGCCCTTCTTGCCTTTCAGCAGGCTCCCGCTTTCCCGACCGAAGCGCATCGCAGCAGCGCCCCGCTAGTTCCCCGCTGCGCTGTTCAGCGCGGACGTGAAGCCCTCGTACCACTCGTCGAACGCGGCATCGGTGGTGTACGGGGCAGTTGCCTGCTCCAGCGAAGAGCCGGAATCCAGCGCGGCCTGAACGGCCTTGCGGTCGGCGGAGGCCTTGTCGGAGAGGTTGTAGGTAAGCACCTTGCGCACCGAGTTGGAAACCGAGGGGCACTCGCCGCTGTAGAACTGGGTGGAATCGAAGCTCTCCATCACGTTCTGGATAGTGGCGTAGGACTTCTGGTTCACGCTGAGCTGATTGCTTTCCACCACCTGGTCGATGGCCTCCATGGAGTTGGCTTCCTTCAGAACCGGCAGGTAGGAAGCGGAAAGCGCGAAGCGGAT
>CAVHGQ010000174.1:0-3086 GCA_963635335.1 Candidatus Melainabacteria bacterium
AAGCAGAACTTCCTTGTGCGTTCAACGCTGCTTGGGTTGCTTCAACTCTTTTTTGCGCAAGAACACCTGGGCAGATTGCGTAAAATAGTTCCCAGTACACGAACGCCGCTGCCAGTGCGGTAGCCTCCCAGGAGCATACATGGAATATTCCGTTAAACCTCGTGGGGGGGGGGTCGCTCACTCGTGAGCAATTCCTCCTGCGTGAAATAAGGATCGTTGCCACCCTGCGCTTGCAGGGTCTTGCCGATGCCGAGATCATCCAGCGCGTGCTGGACGAAAACCTTTTCCAATACCCTAGCAAAACCAACCTGCGCCGCATCGCGAATGTGTGCCTGGCGCGCCTGAACGCCCTGAACGCCGGCACGCCCGTTGTTGCCACGCGCCTTACCGTGGTGTTGGCCGACGGCATGCCCGCGCCCGCATCGCAGGCCAACCTGTACGCCATGATGTTGGTGTACCCGCTGGTGCGCTCTTTCATGACCGATTGCGTGGGCGAGCGCATGGCGCGCGGCAACTTCCACCTAACCCGTACCGACCTGAACGCCTTCTTCACGGCCCTGCAGCTGCAAGACGAAGCAGCAGCCGCCTGGACGGAAAGCACCACCAAGCGCATAAAGAGCACGCTGTGGAACCTGCTGGTACAGGCCGGCTACCTGCCTAAACGCACCAGCGAAACCCTGCAGCGCCCCTTGCTTGACCCAACGGTGAAAGACTCCATCGTTGCCAACGGCCACGCCCAGCTGCTCATTGCCTACGGCGAGGCAGCGTGATTGCCATGGCCAAACCAACTACTTCCGAAGATGCGGTAGCCAAGCATTCGGTTGCCGCCCGTGCCCAGCGCGATTTCGAATCCCGCTGCGAGCTTTTGCGCCAGCGCCTGGGCGAAGAAGACTTCCTGCAGAACAAGGGCATCGGCAACGAGGTGGGCTTCTTCACCTTCTGCTACGACCCCTCGCTCGAAATGCAGGCACGCGCGTTCTTCGCGCAGCTGCAGCGCGAAGCCGAGGCGGGTCAGCTGCCTTGCAACCTGATGGTTCGCAACTTGTATGACGTGTTCCTTGGCCTGTGCGAACGCAAGCGCATTGCCCAGGCAATTCCCAAGCAGGAACTGAAAACCGGTTCTGCCAAGCAGCTGCGCCAGCTGCAGAAGGTGTGCAGCCCGGCGGCCATTGCCAAGGAGCTGGAGTACAGCCCGCACAACGTGGGCGACGTGCTGCTGCTAACGGGCGTGGGGGAGATATACCCCCTGCTCAGAGTGCATACCTTGCTGGACAACATGCATGCCAGCTTCGGCGACATTCCGGTCGTCTTGGCGTATTGCGGTTCCTTCGATGGAGCCCAATTTCGCCTCTTTAACCGTCTCGGCGACGGCAACTACTACCGCGCCTTCGATCTTTCCAGGGGGTTGGAATGATTATCAAAGACCTGTTCGCGAAGGACATCAACCGCTCTATCAACGGCGTGGTGAAGGTCCAGCAAGACGACAGCGAATCCATCCAGCAAGAGCTTTCCGAATACGTGGTAACGCGCGAACTGCAGCGCCACTTCGCGGCCTTCTTCGAGAACTACGACCGTGCCATCGACATCCCCACCGACAAGATTGGCGTGTGGATCTCGGGCTTCTTCGGTTCCGGTAAATCCCACTTCCTGAAGATGCTTTCCTACCTGCTGGCCAACAAGGAAGTGGCGGGCATGCGCGCCATCGACTACTTCGACGGCAAGATGGAAGACCCCCTGGTGTACAGCCGCATGCGCCGCTGCGCCCAGGTTCCCACCGAAGCAATCCTGTTCAACATCGACAGCAAGGGCGGCCAGTGGAAGGAAGGCGACACGGCGCAAACCGCGCTGCTGCGTGCGTTCCAGCGCGTGTTCTACGAAAGCCGCGGCTTCTATGGCGAAGACCTGAAGCTTGCCAAGCTGGAAGAATTCATCGACGGCGAGGGCAAAACCCAGCAGTTCCGCGAAGCCTTCCAGCGCGTGAACGGCGATGCGTGGGTGGAATCGCGCGAAAGCTACGCGTACTTCGAAGACGACATCGTGGAAGTGCTGCAGGAAGTGCTGGGCTGGAGCGAAGCCCAGTCCCGCAACTGGTTCAACGGCTCGGAAGACGATGCCATCGCCGCCGACAGCTTCGCCCAGCAGGTAAGCAACTACGTGGAGGCCAAGGCCGCGGAAAACGGCGGTAACTTCCGCCTGCTGTTCATGGTGGACGAAGTGGGCCAGTTCATCGGCGGTGACAAGAGCCTGATGCTGAACCTGCAAACCCTGGTGGAAGAGCTGGGCAGCCGCTGCAAGGGCCGCGTGTGGGTGATGGTTACCAGCCAGGAAGCCATCGACCAGGTAGCCATGGTGGTGGGTGACGACTTTTCCAAGATCCAAGGCCGCTTCAACACGCGCCTTTCCCTTTCCAGCTCCAGCGTGGACGAGGTTATCAAGCGCCGCGTGCTGGAGAAAACCCAGGCAGCCGCCACGGTGCTGAAGAACGAATATGCAGACCAGAGCGCGGTTCTTCGCAACCTGTTCACCTTCAGCGGATCGCGCGCCGACATGCGTGGCTATGAAGCCGAGCTCGACTTCGCCGATTCGTACCCGTTCGTGGGCTACCAGTTCAAGCTGCTGCCCGACGTGATGGACGAGATCCGCAAGCATGGCATCAAGGCGCAGCACATGTCTACCGGTGAGCGCTCCATGCTCTCGGCCTTCCAGGAATCGGCGCAGGCGGTGCAGAACAATCAGCTTTCCACGCTGGTGCCGTTCTGGCGCTTCTTCGACACCGTTTCGAAGGACCTGGAGCACGGCATAATCATGGTGGTGGACCGCGCCGAGCGCGCCGCCGAAGCCGGCCAGGGCCTGCAGCCCGAAGACGTGCGCATTTTGAAGCTGCTGTACCTGGTGCGCTACGTTAGCTACCTGGAAACCACGCTGGGCAACATAACCATCCTCATGGTGGACGACATGGGCGTCGACACCGTTGCCCTGCGCGAGCAGGTGAAGGCCTCGCTGGACCGCTTGGTGCGGGAAAACTACGTGGCGCGCCAGGGCGACAAGTACAACTTCCTTACCAACGAAGAGCAGGACATCTCCCG
>CAVHGQ010000175.1:0-3080 GCA_963635335.1 Candidatus Melainabacteria bacterium
TTCCCGCCCCGCCGCCTACCCCGAATGCCGCTACGCTCGCACGACAACCTGAACCGCCAGGACGGCCACGATGCAGTGCAGAGACAGTACGAACAGGAAGCAATCACTGCGGACGCGAACGCAACGAACCCTATAACGGCGCCGCACCAGAGAAGCCCAAACCTCCCGGGGCAGCCACCGCCACGGCCTGTCGGCCAAAGCCAACTTGGCGGGAGCAGCCGCCGCGGCGCCCTGCCGGCGTTATCATAGAACGCGGAAAGGAAAGGCATGCGCATGTACGACGAACGCCCCATAAAGAACGAGCCCATAAGGCCAACGGCCAAGGCCGATACCTTCAGCAGCTCCACCGCCGACGTGAGCGGCTTGGACGATTTGATGGACAACGTCTCGTTCCAGATGACGGAATACGAAAAGCCGTTGCCCGGCCTGATCCATGCCGTGTTCAGCGTTCAGAACTACTACTTCACCGACCGCATCGACCGCTACCTGCTGTTCGGGCCGGGCGGCCGGTCGCTCTTCGTGGATTTGGGCCACCCTCTGCTTACCGGCAGCGAGCACCTGGACATGATGCTGGACCGCGCCGACATGCCATGGGATTCCGCCGACGTTGCCGCCACGCATTTCCACCCCGACCACGTGGGCAACATGCAGTACTTCCTGAACCACGGCGGCAAAACCGTGTACCACGGCCCGCTGCACACCTTGGACGACAAAGCCTGCAGCGACTTCGCCTTCGCCATCGGCTGGCCCGAGGCAACCGAGGCGCCCGAGCTTTGGGAAGGTCTTACCGCCACGCTGCGCTATACCACCAAGGGCGGCTACCCCGAGGGCACCGATGCCGTGGAGCTGCATACCGGCGATAAGTTCCAGGTTGGCGGCTGGGACTTGGTTGCCCTGGAAACGCCCGGCCATGCGCCCGAGCACATCTGCGTTGCCGACCTGGGACGCAAGGTGCTGTTCGCTGGCGATCACATCATCGATGCCGCGCCTTCCATCATGCAGTTCGGCCGCGACGACCATCTGCTGCGCAAGTTCATGGACACGTTCCCCGTGCTGCGCAAGGCCGAGTTCGAAACCGTGTACATGTCGCACCACGCGCCGCTGTTCGGCAAAGAGAACATCAACGCCTTCTACGACTACATGGTTGCCAAGTTCGACAAGCCGCTGGCGAAGCGCCTGAAGATCGTCGAGCAACTGGGCAGCGCCACGGTGATGGATGTTGCCGCCGCGGCCCAGCAATCGCACGGCAAGTTCGAAGAGCTGGAGTTCGGCATGCGGGTGCGCCGCTACGCCATGACGCTTTCTCTGCTGGAGTACCTGGCCGACACCGATAAGCTCAAGCGAGAAGAAGACTGCGAGGGCATCCTACACTACTCGCTCGCCTAAGAGCATCAGCTGCACCCGACACCCCGCCCACACCGAATGGCCCCTCGTTCACGCCAGGGAACGAGGGGCCATTCGTCTCTATTCGGCCAGCAAATGAAGAAGGGGCGCGACCGAATCGATCGCGCCCCTTCCGTTAAGGCTTTCGCGCCAAGCTCTGCGCTCTAGCGCTTACTGCTTGCGGCGCTTCCGCGCAGCCACGCAAAGCACCACCACTGCGATGCCGGCAACAACCGCGATGGGCACCAGCGGAATGTTGTCAGACGTCTTGGGCAGGGAGCTTGTCGTGCTCTCAGCCTTGGTGGCGGACACCTGCTTGGTGGGCACACCCTCTTCGCGCACAACCGTCTTCTTCGTTACCAGCTCGTTCTGCTTGTAGTCAACCAGGTTGAGCGTGGAATCCACGGCATAGGCGTTGAGCACGCCGTCCTGCTCTGCACCCTCAGCCACAACAACCTTGCCGTACTGATCTACCGTGAAGGTGACCTCGGCCGCCTTCTCGTAACCTTCCGGCGCGGTCTTCTCGTACAGAACGTACTTCTTACCGGTTACCAGGCTGTCCACCACATGGCCAACGCCATCAGTGGTCCATACGCTCACGTCGGTACCGGACTCATCGCGAACAGCAAGCTCGGCACCGCTCAAGGCCGTACCGTCGGAAGAAACCTTGCCGAACGTGATGGCAACCTTGCTGTCGCTCACACCGGTGCCCACCTTGTACATGATGGGATCGGTGGGGGTGCCGCTGTTGCCGTTGGTGACAGTAGGCTCAACAGCAGCAGCAAGGGCAATGCCGTTTTCAGCCACCGCAGAAGCTTCGTACGGGTAAACAAGGCTGTACGTGCCATCGCTGGCCTGAACGATCTGGAAGATCGAGCTCTTGTTCTCGGAAACGGTATAGCCGTCGGGCGCGCTGATCTCCTGGAAGAAGTACTCTTCGCCCGTGGTGATAGCGGAGCCGTCTGCGCCGGTGAACACCATAAGGCCCTTGTCGTTACTGGTGGCCGTCATAACCTGAACCGCGCCCGTGTTCACGCTGTCATCCACGCGGTACAAGCCGTACACGGCACCCTCAAGCCCAACGCCCGTGGTGTCGTCGCTCTTCACCAAGCCCAAGCTCAAAGGCTTCACCTTGTTGGTGATGGTGGGATGATCGGAAGAGCTATAGGTCTTGCCGTCCTTCACGTAGTGGCTCTCCACCTCGTAAAGGGAGCCGTCGCTGTTCTGGCCAATGGTGGTAACAAACTTCACAACCTCAGTGGAGTACTCAATAGTGGAGTCCTTTACCTGGTTCGGCGTCTCGCGCACGGTATAGCTGTAGGTGCCCGCAGCGGTGAACTCCAAACAGGAGGGGTTGTCGGGGTTGCCTGTCTTGTCGGCCGCTTTGTCGAAGTCGACCATGCCGGCCTCATCGTTCACGGCAGTAGAGACCACGCCGCCAGTTAGGTCGTCGATGAGCTGGAACGAGAACTCGCCAGCGGTAAGCGTGCGGCCTTCAAGCACCTTGACCACCTTCGGGTCAACGTAGCAAACCTTGTCGGGCGCAGGAGTGGGAGCGTCCGCAGCACGCATCGAATAGCCGCTCAAAGAAAATTCCTGCTCTTCGGCCTTGTGGGTGTTGGCGATGGTCCAGGCGGTGCCCTCGTGGGACACGGCGGAGTCGTAGTCGGGGTTGGCGTCCTTGGAGGCCTGGGCCT
>CAVHGQ010000176.1:0-3070 GCA_963635335.1 Candidatus Melainabacteria bacterium
GATCTGGATGGTCTTTTGCAGCGTGTCGTCGAGCTGGTAGGAGGCCTGCACCTCGCCCGACTCAACGTCGCCCTTCACCGCCCACACTGAAAGCTGGTAGAGCATGTCGTCGTTTTGCGGGCATTCGAGCACGATGCCCTTGGCTGGGTCGTAGTCCTTCGCCCCGCCGTTGTTCACTGTGTACTTGATGCTTGCGCCATCGGTCGAGCACGCCGCCTTGACCTTGAGCGTGTTGTCGCTTCCAAGGGGCATCATGTCGTTGAACTTGGTGTACGTGCCGGACATGGGGGTTACCACGGGGTCTGCTACGCTTTCTTTCGGCAGGACCGTTATCGTCACGGCCAGTTTCTTGTCGTTCGGGTTCGTTGCCTTGTCGGAGGCCTTCAGGGGCAGGCTCAGCGTGTAATCCTGGCTTTTGCCTGTGGGGTCGGCCACCACGCCGTCGTTGTTGATAAGGCCGCCCGGCCATGTGACGGAAGCGGTGTCGGTTTTAACCTCCACGGTGGTATCGCCCTGCGCCTTCGCCTTGGCGAAGCTGGGCAGGAGCGCCTTCAGGGCGTCGACCGAAGTCCCCGCCGTCACCTGGATGTTCGCGTCATCCACGCTTACGATCTGGGGCGTAGCGGTTTCGAAGTAGCCCGTGGTGACGTTCAGGACACTTGAGCCTTCCACATGTGCGTCCTGGATGCCGGGGCTTTTTCCGCCATCGGAACAAACGAGCGAGACATTGCTGCCGTCAAGGGTGCTGGGGAACACGAAGCCGAGGTCCTTATTGTCGGAAACCACAAGGTAGAAGCGATATTTCTCGCCGTAAGCAGCTTTCGTTACCTGAGCGCCTTCGCTGTTCTGCCAGTGGATGTTGCTCGTTTTGAAGCTCTTGTCTTCGCCGCCGCTGGTGTAGCTCAAGGTTGCCGTTGTGGGCAGGTCCTCGCCTGCAACGGGCCGGTCAACTTCCACCGTGATGTCTTCGACGTAATCGAGGTAATCCGCCACCAGGTTCACGTTCTTCTTCGGCATCGAGAACATCACCGTCTGGCGGTTTACGTTGTCTATATAGTCCGAGAAGGGATCCAAGCCCGAAGAATCCTCCTCGGACCAATGCCAGAACACCTTGCTATCGTCCGTGCTGGCACCGTTCAGCAAAACCTTCTCGTCGGCGGTGTAACTTCCCACGTAATTGCCGTTCAGGCGCACCGCCCAGCGGCTGGTGCCCGTGCGCTGCCACAAATCGCCTTCATGGTCGGTGCCATGCGTGATGCAGAAGCCCCCCAAGTCCATGAAGTAGGTGCCCTCATCGTAGGTGGACACTTGCTTGGCAAGCAGCCTGTCGCCCGTGGCGCTCGTGCGGATGCCGATCTCGGAAGCCGCATCCACGCTGCCCTTGATGTAGGCGGTGCTCGCCGTTCCGTCCTGAAGGAACAGGTCGTCTGCCGTGCCATCGTTACGCGTGTTGTTCTTCACGACCACCTTGCCCTTAAGGCTGACGTCGCACTGCGAGTCGACATAGATGCCGCCGCCGGTGCTGCGAGTGCTGTTGCCCGTTACCGTGCAGTTTTCGATGTTGGTGTCAGCCTCGATATACAAGCCGCCGCCCTCTGAAAAGCAGCTGTTATTGGTGATGGTGCAGTTGTAGAAGCCGGTGCCCGATTTTTTGCTGGCGGCGCCGCCGCCATCCCACCAAGCGCTTTTGTTGCTGTCGATTACGCAGTCGACCACGCGCACCCAGCTCTGGTTGATGCACAAGCCGCCGCCGCTGCCCCGGGAGTAGTTGCCTGCGATTTTAATGCCGCTTACCTCGCCTTCGTTTTTGGCGGCGCGTACTTCCGAGAAGAAGATTCCGCCACCGGAACCGTTGTTTCTCGTTCTGTTGTATGAGATAGACGCGGTTTTATCGCTCGAGATGACGTGGCAATAGGTGTAGTAGAAGTAGATTCCGCCGCCTTCGCTGCCTGCATTGTTGTTGTCGATGGCGGAATTCTTCTCCATGCTGATCCTGGTTGCGTCCTTGCAGGCGTACACTCCGCCGCCACTGCCGGTTGCGTAGTTGCTGTTGATCGAGGAGTTCTCCATGTAGATGTTCGTGTCGTTTCGGTAAACGTACACGCCGCCGCCTTTGCCGTTTTCGAAATTGCCGGCGCTTTTATTGTTCTGGATGCTTGCGCCGTTCTTCATGTAGAGCTTCGCTTCTTTGTCGATGCGCACGCCACCGCCGTTTTTGGCTTGGTTGCCCGCAATGGCCACATTGTCAAGCGTGAGCGTCGTCCAGTTTTCCGCCCAAACGCCGCCGCCTTCGCCGCCTGTGTCGGCGCCCGTTACAAGGCCGCCGGTTTCGATTGTCTGGTCTTCACGCAGGTCTCCTTCATATGCGTCCCAAGCTGAGTAAGTGAACGTGGTTTTTTGGGATGAGGTGAGGGTGAGATGAGCCCTTTCGTACAGGTGGAAGGTGTTGGAGCTGTTGTCGTTCGTGATCCTGTGGCCGTTCATGTCGATGGTCACGCTCTTGTTGTCGGCAATGCCGATCACGCTTTTCGCTACCCAGTCGCGCGCCATGACGATCACCGTGTCGTCGGCGTAGCCGGCGCTGATCGCCTCTTCTATGCTGTAGTAATTCGTCGTCGTTCCTTGCGAATCGACGGAATACGCGATAACGTCCGAATCCGCCGCCAAGGCTGTATGGGCCGCAAAGCACATAAGGGCCGAGACCGCCAGGGCGATTACCGCGCCCGTTAGCTTGAGCTTATTGTTCTTCAAGGCCGTTTCAGCATGTTTAGACATCGATTGCCCTCCTGTTATGAGGCTTTGGAATCAGATGAATTATAGCTGAAACTTCGTAAGGGAGCTCTGCCCTCGCGTGCCCCTGAGCGGCATAAAACGCAGGTTGAGCCCCTGAAATGCAGCATGCCGGTACGATCGCTCCCGGCTTGTCGGATGTGATCGTGCTCTGCGGGCGCATCGCAGGGGCTCGCAGCGTCTCGTGGGGCTCCAGGCCGGCCGAGCTTGCCAGTCCGGCGAGCCTACAGGTCGCGGGGGATGTCGGCCAGCTCGGCTTCGGTGAACACCGGGCCGTCCA
>CAVHGQ010000177.1:0-3026 GCA_963635335.1 Candidatus Melainabacteria bacterium
CGCCAACGGCACGGCACGCCGGAAGTCCCGGTCAAAGCAATTACCTATAGCTGGCTATTAATTCCACCGCAAGCGTGGAACGCGTTGGCCGGGTTGCCTAAAATCGTTCTGACCAAGCAATGCTGCGGCCGCGCGCACGCGCGCACGCCGCTTCAAAGGAGCAACCATGCCTATCAGAATCCCCGACGCGCTGCCCGCTACCGATATCCTGGAAAGCGAGAACATCTTCGTGATGACCGAGCATCGCGCCATCCACCAGGACATCCGCCCGCTTCGCGTGCTGATTTTGAACCTGATGCCCCTGAAAATCGAAACCGAGACGCAGATCCTGCGCAAGCTTTCCAACACGCCGCTCCAGGTGGAAGTTGACCTGCTGCAAACCACCACGCATCAGGCATCGCACGTGCCGGCCGAGCACATGCGCTCGTTCTACGTTGACCTGGAAGAGGTGCGCCACCGTTACTACGACGGCATGATCGTGACGGGCGCGCCCGTGGAAAAGCTGCCGTTCGAAGACGTGGACTACTGGCCGGAGCTGTGCGACATCTTCGAGTGGGCGAAAACCAACGTGTATTCCACGCTGTACCTGTGCTGGGGCGCGCAGGCCGGCGCGTACTACCATTTCGGCGTGCCGAAGTACCTGCTGAAGCACAAGATGACCGGCATCTTCGGGCACGATATCTTGAAGCCCACCTCGCCTTTGGTGCGCGGGTTCGACACCAAGATCAACGCGCCCCACTCGCGTTGGACGGAAGTTCACGCCGAGGACATCGAAAAGGTGCCTGAGCTGGAACTTATCTCCACTTCCGAAGAGGCGGGCGTGTTCATTGCGAAGAGCACCGACAGCCGCCACTTCTTCGTGTTCGGCCACCCCGAGTACGACACCGACACGCTGGCCAACGAGTTCCATCGCGACACGGAAAAGGGCTTGAACCCCGACATGCCGAAGCACTACTTCCCCAACGACGACCCCTCGCAGCGGCCCATCTCGAACTGGCGCGCCACCGCGCAGCTGCTGTACACGAACTGGCTGAACTACTACGTGTACCAAAGCACCCCCTACGACCTTTCCACCATCGGTCGCCGAGCATAAGAAAAAACGACGGTACTGGCTGCAACCAGTACCGTCGTTTGGTACAATCATCCCCAAGGGACGCCCCAGCGCACTGGGCAGCGTTTCTAATAGCTTAAAGCCGGGCTACTTTCCAGGGTGTCCCGGCTTCTTTTGTATCAAAATCGCGGTTTGCCGTTAGTCTTTGAGCACCATCAGCAAAAGGCCAATGATGCTTATCACCACGAGCAAGATATTGCACGTGGCGTTGATCGTGTTTGCATCCATAGGCGGCCCCTCTCGGATCGGCTGCCCAGGCGCCGGCAAAGCGCCCCATCAGGTGACTCTAGCATCAGACAACAGATTCTATGCGACGTCACCAACGTTTGGGGCACTGCATCTTCGAGTGCATGAAGCAAGAAAGGCTGCCATTGGCAGCCTTTCTTGTTGAACAGTGGAACGGGAATCTCTAAGCAGCCCTAAGCTGCCGCCCCCCCCAGCTGAAAAGAATCATTGAGCCGGCAAAGCCAGCGAGCGGGATCCTGGTGAGTGCAGGTGGGCTAAAAGAGGGAGGCGCTGGCCTTCGGGCCGCGCCGATCGATTGAAGCCCACCTGTGCCGCCAGGATCCCGCGCAGCATCGACCGTTTGCGCCGTTCGTAGAACGGCGCAACCCCTAGTCTTGCACGCGAATCACGGACGGGAAGCCGCCGGTAACTACGCCTTCTAGCGCGAGGATGTCGTCGATGGCTTTGCGGACGTTGCGCTCTTCGGCGGTGTGGGTGACGAACACCAGATCCACGTCGTCGCGAGCAGCGTTGCCGCGCTGGGTAACCGTCTTCACCGACACGTCGTACTTGGCGAAGATGTCGGCTGCGGCCGCCAGCACGCCGGGGCGGTCGGCCACGATGAAGCGGATGTAGTACTTCGTCTTCAAATCCTCGATGGAAAGGATGGGCAGCTGGTCGGTGCAGGTGCAGCCCACGATAGGCTTGATGCCCATCTGCAAGTGGCGCGCAACCTCAAGCACATCGCCCATAACGGCGCTTGCGGCCGGGCCGGCGCCCGCGCCCTCGCCGAAGAACATGCTCTCACCTGCGGCATCGCCCACGGTGTAGATGGCGTTGAACACGCCGTTCACCATGGCCAGCTGGTGCTTCTCGGGAATCATGGTGGGGTGCACGCGCACATCGATGCCCGCCTCGGTGCGGTACGCATGGGCCAAGAGCTTCACGGCATAGCCCATTTCATGGGCCATGGTAAGGTCCACCGGGGAAATGCGGCGAATGCCCTCGGCATACACCTGATCCATGGTCACGCGCGAATTGAAAGCGATGGAGGCTAGGATGGCGATCTTCGCCGCGGCATCAAGGCCGTCGACGTCGGCCGTTGGGTCAGCCTCGGCATAGCCCTTGGCCTGGGCTTCCGCCAGCACCTCTTCGTAGGCCATGTTGTCTTCGTCCATGCGGGTGAGCATGTAGTTGGTGGTGCCGTTCACGATGCCCATGATGGAATCGATGCGGTTGGCGATAAGCGAATGCTTCAGCGGGTCGATGATGGGAATGGCACCGCCGACGCTGGCCTCGAACGCGATTTCCAGACCGTTGGCCTCGGCCAGGCCCATGATCTCCTCACCAGCGGAAGCCATAAGCGCCTTGTTGGCGGTAACCACGGCCTTGCCGTTCTTCAGGGCGCCGACGATAACGTCCTTGGCAATACCCGTGCCGCCGATGAGCTCGATGACCAGGTCTACCTCGGGGTCGTTGATGACCTCGTTGAAATCAGTGGTGAAGATGCCTTCCAGGCCGTGCGCCTTGGCAACATCGGCGCGGCGGGAGCACACGCGCACCAGTTCCAGGTCGATGCCGAAATGGCGCTTGAAATCGCTTTGGTGATTCTGCAGGATGTCAAGGCATCCGCCACCAACCGTGCCCGTTCCAACCAAGCCAATCTTGACAGACATACCCATTCCTTTCC